>JAGHTV010000177.1 GCA_018065165.1 Candidatus Sodaliphilus fimicaballi
ATTAAAAAACCGGAAACTCCGGATAGCCCGGATTTACCGGGATAGCGTCAAGAAACAATAACATAACAAATATATGAAGAAACAATTGACATTAGCTATAATGGCGGCTGCCGCACTTAGCAGTGCAGCTCAGGCAACGAGAGATGTTTACCTCAATGACAACTGGCAGTTTACCCGCGACGGCAAGGCGTGGGAAACCGTGAGTGTGCCTCACGACTGGGCCATCAGTGGACCATTTGACAAGAAATGGGACCTGCAGATAGTTCAAATCAAGGAAAACGGCGAGGAGACAGCTACCGAACACTCGGGCCGTTCGGGTTCTCTGCCCTGGATAGGTGAAGGCACCTACAAGTGCAAGTTCAAGATAGAAAAGAACTGCAAGCACGCCGAGCTTATCTTTGACGGCGCCATGGCCGACGCTCATGTGTATGTCAATGGCAAGTTGGCAGGTCAATGGCCCTATGGCTACAATGCCTTCCGCGTGGATGTCACTCCCTACATGAAACGCGGCGATAACGATCTCGTGGTTAAACTCAACAACCTTGAGGAGAGCAACCGCTGGTATCCCGGTGCAGGTATCTACCGTCCCGTAAAACTCCATATGACCGAGGAGGCAGCTTCACTCGATACTTGGGGTGCTTTCATCACAACCGAGAGCATCAACGGCAAGAACGCCACCATAGATGTAAAGCACCAAATGGTGGGTTGCGAGAAAGGCAAGAACTACACGCTGGCAGTGAACCTCGTTGACGACAGGGGCAGTGTAGTTGCCAGCAGCAAGAGCAATGTAGATGGCGCAGGCGCCTTCCACGATGTACTGACAGTAACTAATGCACAACTGTGGTCACCCGAGACCCCCGAGCTGTACAAGGCAGTGTTCACACTCAACCGCGACGGCAAGGCAATCGACAAGCAAGAAGTGAAATTCGGCATACGCACAACATCTTTCAGCAAGGAGCACGGTTTCCAACTCAACGGTGTGAGCCGCAAGTTCAAGGGAGTGTGTCTGCACCACGACCTTGGTCCACTCGGTGCCGCTGTAAACAAGGCAGCTCTCATTCGCCAGATTAAGGCCCTCAAAGAAATGGGTGCCGACGCAATACGCACCTCTCACAACATGCCCTCGACATTGCAGATGGAAGTGTGCGACAGCCTAGGTATGATGGTGATGGCCGAGAGTTTTGATGCATGGCGCGACCCCAAGGTGAAGAACGGTTACAACCGCCTGTGGGACGAGTGGTGGGAGAAAGATATCACCAATCTTGTACTCAACCACCGCAACCACCCCTGCATCGTGATGTGGAGTGTGGGCAACGAGATTCCCGAGCAGTGGAAAGCCGAGGGTGCTGAGCGCTACAAGCACCTCATCGCACTGTGCCACAAACTGGACCCAACACGCAAGGTAACATGCGGCAGCGACCAGCCCGACGGCATCATCAACAGCGGTTTCGCTATGATTGCCGACATCCCCGGATATAACTATCGTACACCCAAATACGAAGAGACTATCAACCGCCTGCCCCAGGGATTCCTCTTGGGCTCAGAGACTGCATCTACCGTAAGTAGTCGTGGCGTTTACAAGTTCCCCGACGAGCCGGCTTGGAACCGCGAGTACCCCGACGGTCAATGCTCTGGCTACGACACCGAGTACTGCTGGTGGAGCAACCTGCCCGACGACGACTGGCGCCTGCAGGACGACTTCACATGGACAATAGGTGAATTTGTATGGACAGGTTACGACTATCTGGGCGAGCCCACCCCCTACGACAAGTACTGGCCCTCACGCAGCAGCTACTTTGGCATCCTCGACCTCGCAGGTCTGCCCAAGGACCGTTACTACCTGTACCAGAGTCACTGGAACAAGAAGCAACACACCATCCACCTGCTACCCCACTGGACATGGCCAGGACGCGAGGGACAGGTGACTCCTGTATATTGCTACACCGACTATCCCAGCGCCGAACTCTTTGTCAACGGCAAGAGTCAGGGTCGCATAAGCAAGAACAAGGACAGCCGCCTCGATCGCTACCGTCTGCGCTGGCGCGATGTGAAGTACGAGCCCGGTGAGGTTAAGGTTGTAGTATATGACGAGAATGGCAAAAGAGCTGGCGAGAAGATTATGAAGACTGCTGGTAAGCCTGCCAAACTCATGCTCTCACCCGAGAATACAACCATCAAGGCCGACGGCAACGACCTGGCTTATGTTACCGTGAGCCTCGTGGACAAGAACGGCACATTGTGCCCCGACGCCGATGACCAACTCACATTTGAAGTAAAGGGAGCCGGCAAGTTCAAGGCAGTGTGCAACGGCGACGCAACATCACTCGAGGTGTTCACCGAGCCCACAATGAAGCTGTTCCATGGTCAACTCGTGGTAGTGCTGCAATCTAACAAGAAAAAAGGCGACATTACCCTCACTGTAAAGGACAAGAAGGGTGGCCACAAGGCATCGGTTAAAATCGCAAGCAAGTAAACCACCCATAACCTCAAAATAGCCTAAGCCTATAACGGCTATCCAGGCTATATCGGCTATATAAAGCTATCAAGGCTATAATATGATTGAAATAGTAAAATACAATAGCTGCATGCAGGCACAATGGGACGAGGCTGTTAAGGTGTCGCGCAACGGCACATTTATGCACCATCGTGCCTTCATGGAGTATCACAGCGACCGCTTTGCCGACTATTCGCTCATGGCTATGGACGGCAGCAAGGTGCTTGCCGTGCTGCCTGCTAACCGCGTTGACGACAAGGTGTATTCACACCAGGGTCTCACCTACGGCAGCTGGCTGGTAAGTGCCAAGTGCGATGCTGTGACTATGATGCAGGTGATGGAAGCCACAGTCAAGTATCTCAAGGACGACGGCGTGACCAAACTCATATACAAACCTGTACCGCACATATATCACCGCTATCCAGCCGAGGAGGACCTGTATGCCCTATTCCGCCACGGAGCAGTGCTGAGCGAGTGCAGCATTTCAACAACCATCGACCTGGACGAGCCCATCAAGTTAGACCGCGGCAACCGCCGTGCAGTCAACCTTGCCAAGCGTGCATGCGTCAATATAAGCGAGAGCGACGACTACGAAGGGTACTGGCAAGTGCTGCAAGGTGTGCTCCAGAGTCGCTACGACACCCGTCCGGTACACACCGTTGAGGAGATGCGCCTGCTGCAGTCGCGTTTCCCCAACAATATAAAACTGTACACTGCCACAATCAATGGCGAGATAGTTGCAGGCGTGGTGATGTTCTATGCCGGACCTGTTGCTCACAGCCAGTATATAGCGGCAGCTCCTGCAGGACGCGAGAATGGAGCGTTGGCGTTGCTGTTTGACACGCTTATCAAGCAGAGTGCCGACGAGGGATATCGCTATTACGACTTTGGAATCTCGTGTGAGAACCACGGCCAGTACCTTAACGAGGGACTTGCCCAGCAAAAGGCTCGCCTGGGTGGTCGCGGAATAGCATATAATGTATATTCAATAAAGCTGTAATGTCGAAGAAAGGTGGCATATCACAACTGACGATGAAGGCGATGGGCATCTTTGGCGGTGTCCAGATGATGGGCATTGTGTGCTCCATCATACGCACCAAACTGGTTGCGATGTGGATAGGCACCGTGGGCGTAGGCCTTTTTGGACTATTCAACAACGCCCTCGAGATGCTCAACATAGCCACCAACCTAGGCATACGCAGCAGTAGTGTACGCGACATATCGCAGGCCGCCGAGCAAAAGGATAGCAACCTCATAGCGCGTATCATAGCCGTAGTGCGCAAGTGGTCGCTGTGGCTGGGACTGGGTGGCGCCACACTCACCCTAGCATTGGCACCGCTGCTCAGCCAAATCACCTTCGGGTCGCAAGACCACATCTGGGGCTTTGTAGCTCTGAGCATAGCCGTGCTGCTGATGGCACTCACCAATGGTGAGCAAGCCGTGTTCCAGGGACTGGCACAGCTCAAGAAACTGGCACGTATCACAGTGCTGGGAACCGTGAGCGGACTGCTAGTATCAATACCATTGTTCTACTACCTGCGTGAGGACAGCGTGCTGCCATCAATCGTGGCATATGCCGTGGCCAACGCAGCATTTGCCCTGATACTGCGTAACAAGGAGTATCCTGCCGTTAAGGTCAATCGCACCGAGACCGTGACCATGGGCCGTGAGTTTGTGAAGCTAGGCGTGTTCATGACCATAGGCAACTTTGTGACCATACTTGCCACATATATATTTAATGCCTGGCTCAACAACCGTTCAGGAACAGGCGAGGTGGGATTGTATCAGGCAGGCTACACACTCATCAATAAATACACAGGACTCATACTCACTGCACTGGGAATGGAGTACTACCCTCGCCTGGCACGAGTGGCCCAGAGCCGCATTAAGTTGCGTGTATTTGTATCGCAAGAGATAAACATCGCCCTGCTTGTGATGGTGCCAGTGATTGCGGCATTTGTGCTACTGCGTCAACCCATTGTCAACATCCTTTACAGCAACGACTTTATGGACATCTTGCCTTTTATCTCATGGGGCATGATGGGAATCATCTTCCGTGCCGTGTCGTGGAGCATGGCATTTGTGATACTGGCAAAGGGCTCGGGAAAGGTTTACCTGTTGACCGAGACATTGAGTGCTGTGACCGGGCTGGCACTCAACATAGTGTTCTATAACCAGTGGGGACTCGTGGGCCTAGGATATGCCTTCACGATGTGGTATGTGATATATACCGCCATCATTGCAGTGGTATACTTTGCCTACTATCGCCTGCTGCTGTCACCCATGTGCATGGCAACACTCGCATGGGCCATTGTAGTGACACTTGCCGTGGTATTGTGCACCGAGGGCGGAATGTTGCTGCCAGCAGTAGCAATAGCAATTGTGAGTACAATTGCAAATGGTTTTATGCTGGTAAAACAGTGGAAACGATAAATACATTTTTTGATTAATTTTGCTTGCTAGTAAGGAAAAAATTCGTAACTTTGCAACGCAAATTGTGAAATGAAATAATCACGGGGGATCTCACAAAAGGTGAGGTTCTTCTATTTTTTACTAATAACGAATAAAATACTACTATTATGGCTATTAGCTATATGACCAAGGAAGGTTACGATAAAAAGATGGCCGAGCTGGCTTATCTTGAGAGCGTTGAGCGTCCCGATGTGGTACGCGCCATTGCTGAAGCACGCGATAAGGGTGACCTCTCAGAGAACGCAGAATATGATGCTGCCAAGGAAAGACAGGGAATGCTCGAGGCAAAGATTGCCGAGCTCAAGACACTCGTTGCTAACGCACGCATCATTGACGAGACAAAGATTAGTACCGACAAGGTTCAACTGATGAACAAGGTAACCATCAAGAATGTGAAGAATGGTGCCGAGATGACATATACAATCGTTACTGAAACCGAGGCTAACCTGAAAGAGGGTAAGATCAGTATCACAACCCCCATTGCAAAGGGTCTGCTCGATCACAAGGTGGGCGATGTTGTTGATGTTCAGGTACCCGCTGGTGTAATGCAATTTGAAATCGTTAAAATCTCTATCTGATTATGGCATCTATTTTCAGTAAAATTGTCGCTGGCGAGATTCCCAGTTACAAGTGTGCCGAGGACGAGAACTACTACGCATTTCTCGACATCAATCCCGTGGCAAAGGGTCACACACTGGTAATACCCAAGCACGAGGTCAACTACATCTTTGACCTGCCCCAAGATGAGTATCAGGGATTGTGGGCATTTGCCCGCAAGGTTGCCGAGGCTATGAAGGAAGTAATGCCTTGCGAACGCATCGCTGTAGCAGTGCTCGGTCTCGAAGTGCCTCACTGCCACATTCACCTCGCTCCCATCAACACCGAGGGCGACATGAACTTTGCAAAGCCCAAGAAGGAAGTTCCCGCCGAGGAGATGGCCGCTATCGCCGCTAAGATTCTTGAGGCCTTCAACAAGAAATAATACACCTAATATAATATGTGCCTATGATTCGCAATCATAGGCATTTTTTTAGAACCTCCATTAATACGAATCATCAAAAACAACAACCTTATGAAAAAGACATTAGCATTACTTGTAATGGCAGTAATGACTCTTGCTGCTACTGCCCAGAAGGTACAATGTGGTCTCAAGGTGGGTATGAACCTCTCTACCGAGTCGGCCATTAAAGTCGAGGACTTGAAACTTGACAACAACAAGTTCAAGACAGCAGTACACGCTGCATTTGTGGTAAACATACCTATAAGCGAGAAATTCGAAATAGAGCCCTCTCTCATGTACTCAATGCAAGGATACAAGGGACATGTTTACAAACTTGATGACATTGTTGTAGATGATGACGAGAATGTATCAAGCCACTACCTGATGTTGCCCATCGCAGCAAAAATGTATGTGCACAAAGGGTTATACGTCGAAGTGGGTCCACAATTTGGCTACCTGCTCAAGAAGAAAGGTGCAATTGCAAACTTTCTAGACATTGTCTACACCGATAACGGTTTGACCAAGAATTTTGACTTTGCAGTGTTTGGTGGTGTTGGTTACAAGTTTAACAACGGTGTATTTGTTGAGGGACGTTATAGCCACGGTCTCACTGAGACATCAAAGTTATTTAAAGGTGCACAAAATCGCAACATCATGGCATCAGTGGGCTACTTGTTCTAAGTGCAATCACGAAACAAAATAATGAATCCTGGCCTTGCGGTCAGGATTTATTTGTTTATATACCACTGGCCATGTAGGTATTGCTTAGGATCAGTCGAAAAAAAACTGGGGAAATAACAAATGACATATTGCCATAAACTTGGCAAAGAAAATTTGTCCGCAGGACAATACAATTGATAACCCCGTACGCCGAACGTAGTGGCGTGCGGGGATTAGAGAGCATAT
>JAGHTV010000321.1 GCA_018065165.1 Candidatus Sodaliphilus fimicaballi
GACACCAACAATGCCATCATCAATGCTCACGGTGGTGGTATCATGTACCACGAGGGTACCTACTATTGGTATGGCGAGTGCAAAAGCACTTTCACCTATCGCTCTCCTGGCGTGGGTTGGGAAGCCTACCGCACCGAGGCCGGTGGCGTAAACTGCTACTCGTCTAAGGACCTTTACAACTGGAAGTTTGAAGGCACCGTCCTTGAACCTGACACAGTAAACACCTACAGCGACATTCACCCCACAATGGTGATAGAGCGTCCCAAGGTGGTCTATAATGAAAAGACCGGCAAGTTTGTAATGTGGATGCACATCGACAGCCCCAACTATAGTAAGGCAAGTGCAGGTGTTGCCGTGTGCGACAGCCCCACAGGCAAGTTTAGTTATATCGAGAGCGTTCACCCCAACGGACAGATTGCTCGTGACCTCACAGTGTACAAAGATGACGACGGCAAGGCCTACCTCATCTACTCGTCGGAGGGCAACGCTACAATGCAGATAAGCCAGCTTACCGACGACTATCTGAAGACCGTTGGCACATATACCCGCAACTTCATCGACAAGTCGCGCGAGGCTCCTGCCATCTTCAAGCGTAATGGCAAGTATTACATCGTGTCAAGCGGTTGTACAGGTTGGTCGCCCAACGAGGCAGAGTATGCCGTAGCCGACTGCATCACTGGTCCTTATACCACCCTTGGCAACCCCTGCAAGGGGCCCGATGCCGACAAGACATTCTACTGCCAGAGCACATTCGTCTTGCCCGTACAAGGCTCGCCCGACACCTACATCATGATGTTTGACCGCTGGAACAAACGCGACCTTTTCAACTCACGTTATGTGTGGCTGCCCATCGAGTTTAACGGTGACGAATTGACAATACGTTGGCACCGAAACTGGAGTGTTGCATCGTTTCTGACCGAACAAAAAACGAAATCTTTCATAAATTGAAACGATTGTAATATAACAAAACCAAAAGCACTATTAAATTTGCAAACGATAAGAAATATTATTTTACTGAATTAAAAACTATCCTATGAAATACGGTATCACCCTCGGTTTAATCTTGTGTCTGGCAACAAGTGCTATGGCTCAAACACCTGGAGCAGCAGCCAACATCAAGTATCAACGCGTAGCAAACCCAGTACCCAAGCAGGGCGCAACTGGCGGTCAGGCTGCTGGCGAATTTTATCACGCACAATATACCGGTGCTGCGTGGGGCGATTACAACAATGATGGATTCCTCGATGTATTTTACAGCGACCGCAACCAGCACATGAGTACCTCAACACCACAGAGCAACCTGTACACCAACAACGGTAACGGTACTTTTACCCGCGTTCCAAGAGCGCCCTTTGCTGGTACAGCCTATTCTTCGCCCGTGTGGTTTGACATGAACAACGACGGCTTGCTCGACATGTTCATCTCAGGCGTTACCCCTTGGGGATATCGCTGGGATGATGATAATACTAACCTGAACGCTCTCAAGTGCCACCTGTACATCAACAAGGGTGTTGACGAGAGCGGCAACGTTTCGTACGAGGAAGTCAACAGCGGCGTGATACCTACATTCAATGGCATCACTGGCGGTAAGGCTCACACCGCTGCTGCAGTGGGCGACTATGACAAGGACGGCTACACCGCCCTTCTCCTTATAGGTTTTGACGAACTCTCACGCCCCGGCACCGAGAAGCCCTGGGATGCAATACGCACTTGCTACCTTTACCGCAATGTTAAGGGCGAGACATTTGAACTCGTTGAGACTCCCGTAGTAGGCGGCAAGAAGTTTGAGGGTCTGTGCGATGGTGGTGTCACAATGGTTGACCTTGACGGCGACTCTTGGCTCGACATCGTTGCCAATGGCTACGACACAAAGTATGCTAGCTCGATACACATCTATTATAACAACGGCGACGGCACATTCACCGAGGCCAATCACAAAATCAAGGGTCTGCACGCAGGTATCAACACTGTTGCCGATCTTGACAACGACGGTCGCCCCGACATCATCCAAGGTGGTATCTATGAGGACGCTGGTCGCAAGACACTCAACATTCTCCACAACAAGGGCAACCGCGAGTGGGAAGTTGTAAGCGTGAGCACATTTGAGGGTATCGACGGCGCTGGCATCTCGGCTGGCGATGTTAACCAGGACGGTCTCGTTGACCTGCTGGTGGGTGGCCATGGTCAACAGCACGAGCACACTACAATTATCTATGTTAACCAAGGTAACCTTACATTTGACATAAATGGTGCTCACTACAACGACACATTTGGCAAGCTCGGTCACTTCAACCGCGTTTCACACGGTAACCAACACCTCATCGACTATGACAACGACGGTTACCTCGATGTATGGTCAAGCGGTTGGGCTAACGGTACATGCAGCAGTGGCTGTCTTACCGAACTTTACCACAATGTAAGTAGCGGTAAGGGCGTACCTGCCAGTGTAGCACCCAACG
>JAGHTV010000332.1 GCA_018065165.1 Candidatus Sodaliphilus fimicaballi
CGGTTCAGGTGTTATTGCCGTAAACGGCAAGATGGTTGACCGTCCTGTAGTAATTAGAGCACAAAGAACAATTGACCTGGCTATTGCATCAGGCATTTTAACAAAGGAGGATTTAGCATGAGTACATTAGTAGAACGCCAAGGTCTTATTGCAGCAGCTGCTGCAAAGTTGGGTAAAGAGGTATATGCCAGCAACGAACCTAATAAGAATCCCACACCGCGTAAAGAACTTCAAGTTGATAATGGCAAGGTAACTACTCTTGAAAATGCCATTAAACTGACCGGCCTCAAGGATGGCATGACCATTTCTTTCCACCATCATTTCCGTGGTGGCGACAAGGTTGTTAACATGGTTGTTGCAAAACTTGCCGAGATGGGCTTTAAGAACCTTCATCTTGCTGCTTCTAGCTTGAGTGATGTTCACGAGCCACTTATTGAGCAAATAAAAAATGGGGTAATCACAAAGATTTCTACTTCAGGTCTCCGTGGTAAGCTTGCTAACGAGATTTCTCATGGTTTGATGGAAGAACCTGTTGTTTTCCGCTCTCATGGTGGTCGTGGTAGTGCAATTGCTAACGGTGACATTCATGTTGACGTTGCCTTCCTGGGTGCATCTTCAAGCGATCCTCTGGGTAATGCTTGCGGTTACTCTCGTTCAGAGAATGCCAAGTCTATCTGTGGTTCACTGGGTTATGCACTTCCCGATGCACAGTATGCCGACAAGGTTGTTATCTTGACCGATGACCTCGTTGCATATCCTAATACACCCAACTCAATTTCAGAGCGCAACGTTGACCATGTTGTAGTTGTTGATTCTGTTGGTGATTCTTCAAAGATTTCATCAGGTGCAATTCGCGATACAAAGAATCCACGCGACATTCTTCTCGCTAAACAAGCAGCTAAGGTTATCATTAACAGTGGTTACTTCAAGGAGGGATTCTCAATCCAGACTGGTTCAGGAGGTGCTTCGCTGGCTGCAGTCAAGTACATACGTCAAAGTATGATTGACCAGGGTATTAAGGCTAGCTATGCACTTGGAGGCATTACTGCTCACATGGTTAAAATGCACGAGGAAGGTCTCATTGAACGACTCATCGACGTGCAATCATTTGACAAGGTTGCAGCTGAGTCATTGAAGAGTGACCCCATGCACAAAGAGGTATCTGCTAACGAATATGCTAGTGCCGACGAACCCGGTTCAGCTACTCACTTCCTCGATATGGTTATTCTTTCTGCTCTCGAGGTTGATGTTAACTTCAATGTAAATGTACTAGTTGGTAGCGACGGTATCATTCGTGGAGCAATTGGAGGTCACCCCGATACTGCTGCCGATTCTGCACTGTCTATCATTGTATGTCCATTGCTTCGCGGCCGTATTCCTTGCGTTGTTGATGAGGTTACTACCCTTATCACTCCGGGGGCAACAGTCGATGTTGTTGTAACCGAGTATGGTATCGCTGTTAATCCTCGTCGTCCCGAACTTAAGGAACGCTTGGTTAAGGCAGGTCTCCCCATCGTTGAGATTAGTAGTCTTAAGGATAAAGCCAGCTCTATCATTGGTACACCCGCTCCCCTTCCCTTTGGCGATAAGGTTGTGGGCGTAGTTATGAACCGTGATGGCAGTGTTATGGATGTAATCAAGAACATCGAAGGTTAAACCTTATGATATAAAGAGAAAAAATAAGAAACTGCTATAATTCTTATGGAAATTACGCTTGATCAATTATTGACAAGTCGCGAGAACCGTTGTTTGAGACAACAGGAAGTGATCGCTGATTATCCCGATGCGACACTTGTGTGCCTCACGGTGATAATGCCAGGTAATGTCAAGCGTAATTTCTTCTCTTTAATAGTTGCAGGAGCAGCATTACAAGCTCTTATTGCAGCATTTGATAAAACAATCAAGCACATTAGTACTCGTGACTTGGCAACAGGATTTGAAGCTTATCTGGTTACTGATATTCCCCAACTAGAAGCAAAGAAAATTACTTGTCAAATCGAAGATAGTCACATGCTTGGGCGGTTGTTTGACATTGATGTAATTAATTGCACAGGTATACCCATGCAACGAACTGAGGTTGGGCATGCACCTCGACAATGTCTTATTTGTGACAAAGAATCGAGATACTGCATGCGTAACCATTCTCACTCTCAAGAAGAGTTACAGGCCAAAATCAGAGAAATGGTAGAAGCTTATGTACACTGAATATGAAATAGTCCAACAACCTCTTTCATTGAGGTCTTGCCGAGAACGTATCGAGCGATTTCTTGCAGCAAATGAGTTGCGTCTTGACGACGTAGACTATTATGCTGTGGTCACACGACTGGGCGAAGACAAGATATTAGCAGGTGGTGGGTTATCTAATAATATTATTAAGTGTATAGCAGTGGATGACTCATTGCGTGGAACAGGAATGAGTCAACGATTAGTATCACATCTATTAAGTGTGGCACAAGAGCGTGGTTATCACAATGTAAAAGTCTTTACAAAACCACAAAACACTGAAATTTTCGCTGGTCTCTCATTCAAGGAATTGGCATCTTCACCATTAGCTGTACTTATGGAAAATGGTTTAGGTGGTATCGATAATTACTGCAAGTATTTATCTTCATTACGCAAAGATGGCAATAATGGTGTAATTGTGATGAATTGCAATCCTTTCACATTAGGCCACAAATACCTTATTGAACAAGCATCGCAGCAAGTAGATAACTTGTATGTCATGATTGTAAAGGAAGATGCATCTGCATTCAGTACCTCTCAACGACTTGACATGGCTCGCAAAGCATGTGCCGAATATGCCAACGTCATAGTATGTGAAGGCAGTGAATACTCAATATCTTCATTAACATTCCCCACTTATTTCCTTAAGAAACTAAGCGATGCTAGTGACACGCAAATATCACTTGATATCGACCTGTTTGCTCGTCATATAGCGCCCGCACTCAATGCAAAGTTCCGTTTTGTTGGAACTGAGCCTAATGACAAACTTACAGCTCGATATAATGAGTTAATGGCACAATTGCTGCCAACTCATGGAATCAAATTAGTTGAGATTCCAAGAAAGTGTATTAATGACGAAGCAGTAAGTGCATCAACAGTTAGAAGGTTTATAAGTGAAGAGAACTTCACTTCAGCTACCAAACTTGTCCCCAAATCAACTATTCCATATCTTATTACAAAGTGTGCTGTTAATGCATTATTTAAAGAGCTCTCTACAACACCCAAACCAGGCTTAATTGATAACTGGGATAATGGTGCACACGCCGATATGGATTCTAACTTGATGACCTTAAGCATAGGTACGCTAGAACCTTACTTCGACAAATTGTCAAATATTGGTTTTTGTAGCATTTTGCCATCGGCTTCACTGGTTCAAAAGATAGGAATAGAAGCCGAGGAAGCAATGCTTAAAGCAACTAAGGGCGTGAATACTCACCGAGGTGCACTATTTTCACTTGGCCTTGCTATTGTGGGTGTGGCTTATGCAATTTATAATTCCTCATCATGGAGTGACACTGTTAAGGAGATTGCCCTGCAAATACCTGCCAGCACCACATCCCACGGTGCTATAGCTCGGGCAAAGTATAATGTTACCACTGCACTTGATATGGCCCAAACAGGTTATAGTGACCTTACTTCGCTATGGTTAAAGAAATACGAGCAACTCGACGGTGATGAATTTCAAGATATAAAAACCTTGCTTTTTATCATGTCAACGCTCGACGACACAAATATTATTCACCGCGTGGGATACGAA
>JAGHTV010000005.1 GCA_018065165.1 Candidatus Sodaliphilus fimicaballi
TGCATACACATTGTTGTGCAGGCGCTCCACGGTGTCGATGCCAGCCTCCTTGAGGTGATTGTAGATGATGGTGGCTGTGTCGGCCTCGTTGCGTGAGGTCGATGGTGTGGCGATGAGTTGCTTGAGTAGTGCTATTGCCTGTTCCATTATTTTATAGTAGTACCTCTGTCGTTGGTGATGTTGCTTGAGTTCTTGATAACTACCTCGGTGACGCCTTGAGCCACAGCCTTGAGGGCTCCGGTTACCTTGGGTACCATGCCTGCTGCGATGATGCCGTCGGCCTTGAGTTGCTCAAACGATACCTTATCGATGGTCTCGATGAGCGATGAGGGGTCGTCGATGTCGACGAGTACGCCGTCTTTCTCAAAGCAGAACACGAGTTGCGTGGGGGCAAAGCGTGCACAAGCAATGGCTACGCCCGATGCTACGCTGTCGGCATTGGTGTTGAGCATGTTGCCCTGACAGTCGTGGGTGAGAGCGCAGAACACGGGAGTAACGCCTATCTCGAGCAAGTGCTTGATGAACATGTGGTCAACCTTGTCGCCATCGATGTCACCAACCCAGCCAAAGTCGATGGGCTCGGGTGAACGTTTGTGAGCAGGGATGACACCGGCATCGGCCCCCGAGAGGCCAATGGCCTTGCAGCCACGAGCGTTGAGTGCGGCAACGATGCGCTTGTTGATGAGGCCGGCATATACCATGGTGCACACGTCGAGCGTGTCGCGGTCGGTCACGCGGCGGCCCTCAATCATCTGAGTCTCGATGCCCAGTTGCTTGCTCAGGCGTGTAGCGAGTTTGCCACCGCCGTGAATGAGCACCTTGTCGCCCTCGATGCTTGCAAAGTCGTCGAGGAAGCGCGCCAGCGCCTCATCGTTGTCAACGACATTACCACCTATCTTGAATACTTTAATCATAATTGCGGTTGATCTAGATTTTCTAGAAATTCTAGAGTTTCTAGTTTTACTTAGTTACTTCTCCAGTGCCTCGAGCATGCGCTTGATTACCACTGTAGCCGAGATTTCGCGGTTGGCTGCCTCGGGGATAACAAGGCTGCGTGGACCCTCGATAACCTCGTCGGTAACAATCATACCACGGCGCACGGGCAGGCAGTGCATGAAGAAGGCGTCGTCGGTAAGGGCCATCTTCTCGGCACTTACGGTCCAGTTCATGTCCTTGCTCAGGATCTTGCCGTAGTTGGGGTCCTCATAGGCCGACCAGTTCTTGGCATACACGAAGTTTGCACCCTTGAGGGCTTCGTCCTGGTTGTGAGTAACAGTTGCACCAGCGGTGAACTTGGGGTCAAGGTCATATCCCTCGGGGTTAGCAACCACTACCTCGTAGCCGGCAGCAACCATCCACTGTGCAAATGAGTTGGGCACAGCCTGTGGCAAAGCCTTGGGGTGGGGAGCCCATGTGAGTACCACCTTGGGACGCTCAACGGTCTTGTGCTCCTCGATAGTGATATAGTCGGCAAATGCCTGCAGGGGGTGTACGGTAGCGCTCTCCATGCTGAACACGGGGCGACCGCTGTACTGGATGAACTGCTGGATGATAGCCTCGCTATAGTCTTTCTCCTTGCTGTCGAATGTTGCAAACGAACGCACGCCGATGAGGTCGCAGTAGCTGCCCATTACAGGGATAGCCTCGAGCAGGTGCTCGCTCTTGTCGCCGTCCATGATCACGCCACGCTCGGTCTCGAGCTTCCAAGCACCCTGGTTCACATCAAGCACGATGCAGTTCATACCCAGGTTCATGGCAGCCTTCTGTGTAGACAGGCGGGTGCGCAGACTGCTGTTGAAGAAAATCATGAGCAGAGTCTTGTTGCGGCCCAGTTCTACATGACCGTAGCGGTCGTTCTTTATCTCGAGAGCCTCTTGAAACGCCTTCTTGAGGTCGCCCAGGTCGGCAGGTGAAAGGAATTTTTTCATGTTGGTAATATTTTACTAGAAATTCTAGATGTCCTAGAAACTCTAGGATTATTTTATAATACTTCTTCAAATGCCTTGAGGAACTTGTCGGCGTGCTCGGTGGTGATGCCCAGAGCGGGGAGCAAGCGTACGGTGTGCTGGCCAGCGCCACCGGTAAAGATGTGCTTGTCAAAGACGAGCTTCTTTCTCAACTCGGGAGCCGAACCTTCAATCTCGATACCTATCATGAGGCCGCGACCACGCACTTCCTTAATCTTGGGCATAGCCTTGAGCTTCTCGAGCAGGTAGTTACCCACTTTCTCGGCATTAGTCACGAGGTCTTGTTCCTTGATAACGTCGAGCACGGCGATAGCTGCAGCACATGCCAGATGGTTGCCGCCAAATGTGGTACCCAGCATGCCGCCCCAAGCCTTGAAGTGAGGAGCGATGAGCACGCCACCCACGGGGAAGCCGTTACCCATACCCTTAGCCATAGAGATGAGGTCGGGCTTGATGCCGCTGTACTGGTGAGCAAAGAAGCGACCAGTGCGACCGTAACCACTCTGTACCTCGTCGAGGATGAGGCACACGCCGTGGCGGGTAGTTGCCTCGCGCAACTGACGCAGGAAGTCGTCATCAGGCATCTGTATGCCGGCAACGCCCTGGATGCCCTCGATGATGGCTGCACAGTACTCGCCAGTAGCGAGTTCGCGCTCTACAGCCTCGATGTCGTTAAGGGGTACGAAGGTCACTTTGTCGGTAACGTTGAAGGGAGAGTTGATCTTGGGATTGTCGGTCATCTCCACAGCACCCGATGTGCGGCCGTGGAACGCACCCTTGAAGGCGAGCACGCGGCTCTTGCCAGTGTGGAACGAAGCCACCTTGATGGCGTTCTCGTTGGCCTCGGCACCGCTGTTCACCATGAACAGGCTGTAGTCCTCCAGACCTGATACTTCGCCCAGCTTCTTAGCCAACTTCTCCTGCAGCGTGTTGATGACGCTGTTAGAGTAGAAGCCCAGTGTTGCCACCTGCTTGCTTATCATGTCCACATAGTGGGGCTGTGCGTGACCAATGCTGATTACGGCGTGACCGCCATACAGGTCGAGGTACTCAGTGCCCTCGGCATCGTAGATGTAACTGCCGCAGCCCTTTACAGGCTCGACATCATATAGTGAATATACTGGAAATAAATTCATATCCTAAATTTCTTCTTTATCTCTTAAAATCTTATAGGGCCATGGCCCGTTCTTATAGCTCGCTTGCGAGCGTTCTTAAAAGCACGCAGTGCCGTTCTTATATCCTTAGCACGCATTCGGCTTGAGGCGCAGCCCCATATCCTCGGGCAGGCCCATAGCGATGTTCATGTTCTGCACAGCCTGACCGCTTGCACCCTTCAAGAGGTTGTCGATGCAGCTAGTGATGAGCAGTTGGTCGTCGTGCTTCTCAACGTGCAGCAGTGCCTTGTTAGTGTTGGTCACCTGCTTGAGGTCGAGTGCGCGGTCGCTCACGTGGGTGAACTTGGCGTCGGCATAGAAGTCCTTATAGAGCTTCACTGCCTCTTCCTCGCTAAGTTCACAGCGGGTGTAAACGCTGGCAAAGATGCCGCGGGCAAAGTCGCCACGCATGGGCACGAACAGGATGGGAGCCACCTCACTGCCTTGCAGCGTGGTGAGGGTGCGGCGTATCTCGTGCAGGTGCTGATGGGTGAATGCCTTGTACACGCTCAGGTTGTCGTTGCGCCAGCTGAAGTGTGTTGTTGCTCCGGGCTTCACGCCGGCACCAGTGCTGCCTGTGATGGCAGTGACGTTGATGTCTTGCTTGAGCAGACCTGCCTTGGCCAACGGGAGCAGCGCCATCTGTATAGCAGTGGCAAAGCAACCGGGGTTGGCAATGAGCTTGCTGCCAGCAATGCGCTCACGCTGGAACTCGGGCAGGGCATATACATAGCCGCACGACTCGTCGCGATAGTCTTGAGCCAGGTCGATGACCACGAGTTTCTCGGGGCGGGGGTTAGCAGCCCAGAACTCGGCACTCTTGCCGTGACCCATGCACAGGAACACTACATCCACTGCGTTGAGGTCGGTAGTGTCGCTGAATGTGAGGTCGGTCTCGCCAATGAGACCACCATGCACCTGAGTGATGGGCAGGCCTGCCTGACTATTGCTGTGTATCCACTCAATCTTCACCTCGGGGTGGTTGAGCAGGATGCGGGTGAGTTCGCCGGCGGTATAACCTGCACCGCCTATAATGCCTACTTTAATCATAAACTGGTTTTATATAGAATTTCTAGAGTTTCTAGAAAATCTAGAATACTAAATAGGAATTATCTTTTCTCGTCGGGGTGAGTGCCGTAGTAAACACGCAGGGGAGTTGAGAGCACCTTGATGAAGCCCTTTGCCTCGTCGGCAGTCCAGCCGTGTTGCATCTCGCCATACTCGCCCAGCTTGCTCTTACTCAGGTCATTGTCGCTGTCAACGCCCACTGTCTCAAAGCCGTAAGGACGCAACTTGAGGATAGCGGTACCAGTCACATTACGTTGTGATGATGTGAGCATAGCCTCCATGTCGGGCATTACGGGCTCCAGATACTGGCTCTCGTGCAGGAACATGCCATACCAGTTGGCAACCTGATCCTTCCAGTACTGCTGCCACTTGCTCAGTGTTGACTTCTCGAGCAGGCGGTGTGCCTCGATGATGAGCTTGGGAGCAGCAGCCTCAAAGCCTACGCGGCCCTTGATGCCGATGATGGTGTCGCCCACGTTGGCGTCGCGACCTATGGCGTAGCTTGCACCTATCTCCTCAATCTTCTGGATAGCGGCAACCTTGTCGGTAAACTCCTCGTCGTTGACTGCTACGATTTCGCCCTTCTCAAAGCGAATCTTGAGCAGTGACTCCTCGTTGCGGGTTACGTGCTTGAGGTAAGCCTCCTCGGGCAGACCTTGTGCGGGGTCGAGCAACTCGCCACCACACACGCTGGTACCCCAGATACCTACGTTGTAGCTATATTTGAGCTTAGTGAAGTCGGCAAAGAAACCGTGCTCGTTCAGGTAGTCAACCTCCTCCTGGCGTGACAGTGCGTGGTCGCGGGTGAGGGTGATAATCTCGATGCCGGGAGCCATCACGAGGAATGTCATGTCGAAGCGAATCTGGTCGTTACCTGCACCTGTACTACCGTGAGCGATAGCGTCGGCGCCAATCTCGCGTGCGTAGCGTGCGATAGCGATAGCCTGGAAGATACGCTCGCTCGATACCGAGATAGGGTAGCAGTTGTTACGCATTACATTACCGAAGATCATGTACTTGAGTGACTTCTCATAGTACTCTTGAGTAACATCGAGGGTTACATACTGTACAGCGCCCAGCTTGTAGGCGTTCTCCTCGTTCTTCTTCAACTGTTCGGGGCTGAAGCCGCCGGTGTTGGCACATGCTGCATATACTTCATAACCATCTTGAGTGAGTTTCATCACTGTGTAAGAAGTGTCAAGGCCTCCGCTGAAGGCAACTACTACTTTTTTCTTGCTCATAATTATATCGTGTTTAATTTGTTTCTAAATAAATTTGTTTTTGTTTTCGTAGCGAAGCGTTTCGTAGCCCGAGAGGGCGTTTCGTTTTTCGTTAACATTAGTTTTTCTTCAGGTGGAAGATGCTTGCAAGCTTTCCCTTGAATGCCATCCAGTAGGGGGTGAACCAAGAGTTCTTCTTGCTGTTCTTGTCCCACTTGGGGTCATATATCATGCCGTTGCACAGGCAGCGCTGGCGGTTGTTGCGCATGAGGATGTCATAGTTGATGCAACCTTCGCAACCCTTCCAGAACTCGTCGTCCTGAGTGAGCTCGTTGAGCGTGGTGGGTACATAGCCCAGGCGTGTGTTGAGTTTCATCACCGCAAGTGATGTGGTGAGTGAGAAAATCTTGGCATAGGGGAAACGCTCGCGTGCCAGCTCAAAGGTCTTGTCCTTGATAGCCTTGGCGAGGCCCAGGTGGCGATACTCAGGGTCAACTATAAGACCACTGGTCGCTACATAGTCGCCGTGGCTCCAGCACTCGATGTAACTGAATCCTACAATGCGATCGCCGTCGAGGGCAACAACAGCCTTACCACCCGTCATCTTGTCGGCGATGTACTCAGGTCGTCGTCGGGCAATACCAGTTCCGCGCTGGAGCGCCGATTCGTAGATGAGTTTGCAGATGGTCTCAGCATACTTTACATGCTCCTCGGTGGCATATTGCACCGTGATGTTGTTACCGTTCATTTCGTTTGTTAGTCTAAATGACTGTAAATAAGTTAAATAATAAAAATTATAACACACTACAAGAACCCTGTTTCACGCACGCACACGCGTGACAAGACAGGGTTTTGCTAAAAAATTATGTAAAATTCGCAAAAATCCTTGATATCTGCAAGTTTTTTAACACAAAACTTACCTATTTATAAAAAATATGACATGTTTTTTCTAAGAATAAAAACTACAATATTAATATCCCTAAGGCTCCTGTTTTTATAAAGAGGTTTTCATATAATCGTAATAGATGGTTCAACGGCTAAATGAGTAATGTGTTTTTGCTTTTTGTGTGGGAAATAATACAAATTGACTTAATGTAATTTTGCGGGTATCAAAAATATTTGCTACCTTTGCAGTGTAAATTTTGAAAAAGCAATTGTGTTGGGTTCTCTCACGCAGAGATTAAAAGGGAATCAGGTGGAAATCCTGGACAGTCCCGCTGCTGTAAGCTCCCGCTAATCAGACACTATCGCTTCACATCACAGCCACTGGTAGTATCATCTCTTTTAAGACGACTACATCAATGACCGGGAAGGCGTGAAGCGACGGAGCAAAGTCAGAAGACCTGCCTCGACACTATGCCTTGCAATAGTTCACGTGGATATGAACTGAGGCAGCACATAATAGATTGATGTAGTCGCGAATCTTCATTCCCGACTTGTTGAGTAACCAATGCTCTTGAGCCATCGCTCTGGGCATGTGCTATGTGTGGCATCCTGCTATGGGTGCGATGTAGCATTGTGTTGAAGTGTAAGCCATAACTGCGCGAACTTTTATAAAGAATTATTGTGTTTTTTATTAATTTATAAAAGTAAAATCATGAGAAAAATTTACGTAATGCTTATGGCGCTCGTATGCGCAGCAACAGTGGTTCAACAAAACAAACTACAAGTAAAGGCAGCTCCTAGCAATGCAGGCGAATTCAAAATGGAAAACATCGAGAACTGGAGTCGCGAGCGTGCTAACCGTGCGCCTCTGCCCATCAAGAC
>JAGHTV010000155.1 GCA_018065165.1 Candidatus Sodaliphilus fimicaballi
ATGAGTTTGGCTTTCTTTACTCCTGGTGGCATTTGCTTGTGCATCACGCCGTTCTCGTTCATCTCAAAAAGCACTATATACTTGCCGCCTACAAGGAGCGCATAGAAAAAGTAGCCCACTACGCACAGCACCATCATGAGCAGCATCATGTAGAAGAATGTTACGGTAATGCTCCACACTCTCTCCCATGACGGACCGTCAAAGAGTTCAATAATGAGAAGAAATCCCCATATCCCCACTGTAATCCACCCCATAATTTTCATTATGAGCATGAGTATGGTGGGGTTAGTGTAGAGACTCATCTCATAGAGCCAGCGGTACTTGCCATCCTTGCATAAAGTTGCTCTCTCGCTGTGGTCCATATCAAAAGGTTGTTTTTAATTGTATCAAAAAACTGCATGCGCATGGCGATAGGTTTTCTTTTTGGTCGAGGTAGTAGTCGCCTTAGGTTCGGTCGCCTTGGGTTGTGCAGGTGTTGTCGTTGGTTTCTTGGGCTCGGTCTTAGCTGGCTCAGATTCACTAATCTTGACAAGGGTCATGACAGATACCAAGTTCTGCTTCTTTCCTCCTTCGGTGTAGCTTTCAGTATAAGTAATCTGTATGCGGTCGGGGCTCAATTGCTTGAAAGTGTAGCTGTGACCATCCATTGTAATTGTAGATCCGCCTTTATAGTGATACAGTCCGCTACCTCTCTGGCTCGAGAGTGTATAAGAGCCATTGGCCTTGAATTCTTGAATTTGACCCTTTATTGCTGCCTCAGGAACTTGGTTAGCAAGTGTGCCGCTTACTTTCACATCCACTATTTTCCATCTTCCCACGATAGAGAATGGTACATTACCCTTGGGTTGAGCTGCAGCTGTCTCGGCAGCTTTCTTCTCCTCGGCTTTCTTCTTTTCTTCGGCCTTGGCTTTAGCCTCTTCCTCTTTCTTTATTTCCTCGTCAAGGGCCTTGTCCTTTGCCTCTTGTTCAGCCTTGGCTTTGGCCTCTTCTTGTTTCTCTTTTTCTTTAGCCTCTTGCTCGGCTTTTTCTTTAGCTTCCTTTTCGGCTTGTTCTTTCTGTTTCTTCTCGGCCCAGCGTTCTCTGAAGCCCCTTAACCACTTCATGAAGTCGGCATCACTGTCATTTTTCTGGTGGTGTTCAAGAAGTTTTTCAAATGTTTCCCTTTCATTCTTGGTCATGCTCAGGTCAACGCTCTTGCCATGATCAACCTTCACGCCAGTCACGGTTTGCTTGTTGCCATCTTCGCCTATGGCTGTGACTGTGTAGTCGCCACCGCCAGGCACCACTATGCTCATTGTTTTCTCGTCAACTTCCTTGGTCTTGACAGCAAAGAGTGCACCCGTATTCTTGTCGCGTACAACGACCATATCGGTGGGTTTGCCGTCTTTGCTCATTACATTGATTTGTGCTGCACGTTCCTCGTCGGTGCCCCACACCAAGTTTACCTTATCCTTGCCAGTATAAGCATTGTAGCTCTTTTTTAGTTCGTTCCAAGCCACTTGACTCATATCAACAAATTCGCCACCTCCCACATGAGGATTGTCGAGGGGAATTTTTTTGTCGCCTGGAAGAATAAGTGATACATTTTGCAATTTGTCATTCACAATGTTCTTGATTGTGCCTATTGCATAATCTTGGGCATCGTTCATGGTCACGGTACCCCTGCGAATGCTATCTACCATGCCCACGGTATTGTTTATGTTGTCAAGCGTTCCATATACATTGTCATAGCTAACGGTGACGGTACCCACCTTCTCGCCAGCTCCGTAGGTAAGGTTGTAAGATGAGGTAGAGGAACCCACCACTTTGTTGATGATTTCCACTTGTAGTTTAGCACCACGCGTTACCAGCTTGCCGGCAGCACTCATAAACTGCTTCTCGTTGAGGATGTCAAGGTCGTCGGCAACGCTCAGGTAGTTGGTCTTGGCGGGAGTGTCGCTTTGTGCAATGATGTCGCGCCACACGCGGTGAGCCTTTACGTCATACTTGCCGTCGTTGAAGTTGTTCCACCACTTCTTATAGTCGGTCTCGCCAGCCTTGTTGCTCTTGTCAAGGTGCTCAAAGATTGTCTTGCGGTCGGCATCGCTCAAGCGAGCAGCTACGGTAATCACGGTCTTGCGTGACTCAATGGCAAGTTCACTGGGTGTGTTGAAAAACTCGTAGAATGCCTGAATGAAGAGCATGGGAGGAGCTGCCTGTGCAGGAGTTGCCAGCAATGCCATAGCACGCGACTCGGGGTCGGTACACTTCATGGGATCGGGGCCATAATTGCCCATTGCCACCACATTGCCTTCGCTATCGAGTTGAGGGGTTGCCACGTCAAACACACGCATGTAGTCGAGACGACGCACTGATTCCTTGAACTCCTTTTCGTGTTCCTGCAGTGTACCCATAATATCGTGCAGGGTAATCCAGTACTTATATTTGTTGTTGCCAAAGTCTATTGTGTCATTCTCGTGAGCAGTGAAATTGTTGGTTCCGGCCTGTATCACAAGGCACATTACATTCTGCTTGAGTGCCCCAAAGTAGAACAGGTTGTCAAGGTCTTTCTTGTATTGCTCGCTGTTAAGATAGTCAAGATATTCTTGCTCGGCATTCTTGTCGCTTGAGCATGACGCACACATTGTTGCAAGTGTCGTGATGACGACTGTGATTAAAGGCAATAGTTTAAACTTCATAGTGGCTAATAGTTATTATGGTGATTTTGTTTGCGAAGATACTAATTACCTATGAAACAAGCAATTTTTTTAACTGATTTCTTTTTTGTGTTTTACTAAAAATGAGTTACCTTTGCATTATGGACTGGGAGTTGATACTTGATTTTGCTCGCGAGCACCGCAATAGTGATGTGAGAACGCTGGCCTTAAAGGCAAAGGCGTTCCCTGGCATTGATATGCCTATGGCTCTGCAACAGATTGCAGGCTACCGCATTGCTGTGAACAAGTTGCCATTGTGGGCGTCTCGTGACGACATTATCTATGGTCCTCAACTGTCTATGGAGCAGTGCTCGTCGCAGGTAACTGCCTTGTATAAGGCGGCTCTAGTTACGGGAAATAGTATTGTTGACCTCACTGGCGGACTGGGTGTAGACTTCTCGTATATGGCGGCAGGTCGCAAGGGCACTTATGTCGAGCGTCAGGAGCACTTGTGCGACATCGCTCGTCACAACTTCAAGGCACTAGACTTAGATGCATCCGTGGTGTGTGGCGATGGCGTGGATTACTTGCAGGCAATGGCTCCCGTCGATACTATTTACATCGACCCTGCTCGCCGCGACAAGGCTGGCAATCGTGTGTTTGCCTTGAGCGACTGTACCCCCGATGTCACTATGCTGGCACCGCTTATGCTCGAGAAAGCACCCACTGTAATCATCAAGTTGTCACCTATGCTCGACCATCGCAGTGCAGTGGCTCAG
>JAGHTV010000383.1 GCA_018065165.1 Candidatus Sodaliphilus fimicaballi
AGAAACAGCGGCCGCAATTTGCTGTCGCTGCTTCTGCTGTGCCTTGATTTTATGGAAGAATTATCTGGATTAGAATCAAACGTTATCCCGAACTCGCGTTATTACTTTTGTACACAAAAAGCACAATATGAATATCGTTATCATCGGAGCCACCTCAGGTATTGGTAAAGCTCTTTTCGAGAAATATGCAAGTGAGGACAATAGAATAGGCATCATAGGCAGACGTGCAAATTTGCTTGACGAATTATGTCAAACATATCCGTCCAAAACTATTATAGCTAAAGCAGATATTACCATCATGGAAGAGATTGAGCAAGCCATTAATGCGCTTCATAAAGATTTGGGTCATATAGACCTTGCTATAGTGTGTGCTGGTACTGGTGAGATTAACGCCACTCTTGACTATGCCGTGGAGCGTCCAACTATTGATACTAATGTCGTAGGTTGGTCATTTGTCATTGACATGCTCTACCACATTTTCGAACGACAAGGCTGCGGCTATCTTGTTGCCATTACTTCTGCAGGTGGCCTGCGGGGTGAACCTATGGCACCTGCCTATAGTGCAACTAAAGCCTATCAAATCAACTATATGGAAGCCCTGCGTAAGAAGGCTTTCAAAAACGGAAGGCATATAATTGTTACAGATATTCGTCCAGGTCTTGTTGATACAGCTATGGCAAAAGGAGAAGGATTGTTTTGGGTAATGCCAGTAGAAAAAGTTGCTAATCAAATCATTACTGCCATTCGGAAGAAGAAATCCAAAGCCTACGTTACTAAGCGTTGGCATATTTTAGCGATAATAAATAAAATCCTTCCATATTGTTTAGATAAAAGAATGTAACTTCCTAATATTGAAAGAAAATTGCCTTTTTAAAGCAGTTTAGTTTATTCCGCTTTATATATAAAGAGGTCTAAACTAAACCTATTTGCCCACGCAGAGGTTATTTGCCGATGCAGAAGTGGCTAAAGATTTCTCCTAATATATCGTGGGTGGTGATTTCGCCAGTGATTTCGCCCAGGTAGTGGAGTGTCTCGCGTATGTCTTGGCTAACGAAGTCGCCGCTGATGCCCATGTGGAGGGCGTCGATGGCGCGGTCGAGGGCTTCTCGTGCACGTACTAATGCCTCGTAGTGGCGGGCGTTGGTCACGATTACGGCATTGTCGCCCACCTGTGGCAGGGCGGCTGTCTTTACTATGAGCTGCTGCAGACGCTCAATATCGCCCTCGTGCAGGGCCGAGATGCTGATGGTGCGGGTGTCATCGGGGAGTTTAGTTATCAGAGGCGATGCCTCTGAATACTGGACTTTATTTTCCAGAAGGTCGGCTTTGTTGACGACGGCGATGAGTTGCTTGTCCTCGCATCGGGGCACTATCTTGCTGGCAAGGTCGGCTATCTCGCTTTCGCTTGCGGTGGCGTCGATTACCCACAGCACGATGCGGGCACGCTCGAGCGATGTCCACGAACGTTCTATGCCCATGCTCTCGACGGTGTCGTCGGTCTCGCGCAGGCCGGCTGTGTCAATGAAACGGAACAGGGTGCCTTGCAGTGTTATGGTGTCTTCAATCACATCGCGTGTAGTGCCCTGGATGTCGCTCACAAGTGCACGATCGTCGTGAAGTAAGGCGTTGAGCAGTGTAGATTTGCCTGCATTCGTTTGGCCCACGATGGCTACGGGCAGACCGTTCTTTATCACATTTCCTGACTGATATGAGTCGGCTAGCCCCGAAATTACATTGTGTATCTCTTGTGCCAGAGCGATGACGCTGCTGCGGTCGGCAAAGGTGACATCTTCCTCGCTGAAGTCGAGTTCGAGTTCCATAAGCGAAACGAAGTGTAGGAGCTTGTCACGCAATGCATTTAGCTCGCGACTGAACTTGCCACGCATCTGGTTCATGGCAATGCGATGCGACGCTTGCGACTGCGACGCGATGACATCGGCAACGGCCTCGGCCTGCGACAGGTCAAGGCGTCCGTTGGCAAGTGCACGGCGTGTAAACTCGCCACCTGTAGCAGCTCGGCAACCCGCATCGA
>JAGHTV010000478.1 GCA_018065165.1 Candidatus Sodaliphilus fimicaballi
ACGATGATTGACAGACCGTAAGTAACAGCATTTTTGATTGACTTGGCACGAGATCCGCTCTTCTTGAGGAAGAAGCTCACTGTCATGGGAATAATGGGCCACACGCAGGGGGTGAGCAGAGCCAGTAAACCACCTCCAAAGCATGCAAGGAAGATGAGCCACAGTGAGCTGCTGCCTTCGCCCTTGGAAGTTATGCCGTTATCTACGCTCACGGGTGCCCATGTATCGCCAGTTGCCACTGCATTGGTTGTGGCACTGTCAGTAGCGACAATAGGTGCACTGGCAACAGTGTCGGCAGTTTCTTCAACTGCACCAGCTGTGCCCTTGAAACTGAATGATTCAGTCTCAGGCGATGAGCACTGTGTGTCGTTGCATGCCATATATCTTACCGTTCCTTTGATTTCATATTTGTCGGCAGTTGTGACAAACTTTTGTGTCAATGTTACTTGCTTCTCCCACCACTTGAGTGTCATGTCAAATGACTTGTCGTGACTCTCAACTGGTTTTGAGTCCCAAGCGAGTTTGCCGTCAAGTTTCACGCCATTAAGAGTTGACCACTCTACGCTGGTCGCAATGGGACCGCCATCGGGCAACTCGGTTCCATACATATGCCATCCCTTGTCAATTGTTGCTTTTAATGACACTGTGCCGTGTGTAGCATCGGTCATTTCAACCGAAGTTTTCCATTTGACGGGATTTACGATTTGAGCATTAATAGAGAGAGTCGCTATAAGCGAAAGGAGAATGATCAATAAATGTTTTCTCATATAATATTGTGGTTATATTACTAAATATTTTACAAAGTTAATCACATTGCTCGACATATCTATACAAAAAAGTTAAAAACACCCTAAAAAAGATTATTGCCCGTGTTTTATAGTGTCTATTAATAAAAAATGCACTATCTTTGTAAATTCAAAGGATTGTAGCATGTGGCTATGCTTGTACATGCTGCAGTAATTGTTGAAGAATGTTAGAACGATTGGTTGACAATAGTACTCTGGTAAAGTTGCGTGCCCTTGTTGGTGACGCATCTAAGATTGTCATAACATGTCACTTATCGCCCGACGGTGATGCCATAGGATCATCGTTGGCTTTGTGCCGTGTATTGCGCAATATGGGTAAGCGAGCCGAGGTGGTTACTCCCGACATGGTTCCGCGTGCCCTCAACTTTGTGCCTAATGTCAAGGAAGGCACAGCGTTTACCATCAATGAGGGACGTGCCCGAATGCTTGTTTCTCGTGCTGATCTCATCTTCTGTCTCGATTACAATACAATCCATCGCATCGATCGTCTGGGTGAGTGCATTGAGAAGTCTCATGCTCCTCGCATATTGCTCGATCACCACCTTGACCCTGATAACGCCTTTGATGTAATTGTTTCTCATCCCCAACTTTCCTCAACTTGCGAGATTGTATATCGTGTCATTAAGGAATTGGGATGGACTGTTTATGTTGATAAGCTCGTAGCTCAATGCATCTACTTGGGCATGATGACCGACACTGGCAACTTTACTTATAGCAGTGATTATCCTGCAGTATATGAGATTCTTGCCGAGTTAGTTAGCTATAACATTGAGAAACAATGGCTCTATAATATGGCAATGAACACATTCAGTGCCGATTGCCTTCGCCTTCAGGGATATGCCATCGCTCACAAGATGCAGCTGTTCCCCGAGAAAGAGGCAGCACTCATTACTCTTACTCGTGACGAGCTTACTCAATTCAATTATAAGCGTGGCGATACCGAGGGCTTGGTTAACAAGCCTCTTGCTATACCAGGAGTAACTTGGGTAGTATTTTTCCGTGAAGACCCCGAGTACATTAAGGTGTCAACTCGCTCGGTTGGAGATTTCTCGGTTAGCGATATTTGTAACGACCACTTTAATGGAGGTGGCCACAAGAATGCTGCTGGTGGTGAGTTTTATGGTACAATGGACGAGGCCGTGGCCGAGTTTATGAAAGTGCTTGATGAAGTAGAATTTGTAAAAGAATAACGATATAAAACACATATATGACACATTTGAAGAATTATATTAGCATGTTCCTCATGGCCACTTGCATACTGGTCATGACATCGTGTAAAGATGATGTTAGCTACAGTGATCGATTGAATACTGAACGCCATGCGGCCAATTTGTTCCTCGCCAACAATCGCGTAGTGAATGACATTCCGGCCGATACAGTTTTTGAGACAGGTGTAAAGGCTCCTTATTATCGCATCGACCCCGAAGGCAATGTTTACATGCAGGTAATTAAAGCGGGCGATCGCAAGAACGATAAGGCTAAGAATAGTGAAACTATTTATTTCCGTTTTACTCGTTACAACCTGGAGGATTGGGCTACTTATGGCAATCTAATGGTTTATGAGTCTAACGAAACTGACATGTCGATACCTGCTTACTCATTCAAGTATAAGGACTTCTCCATTTCAACTTCATCGCAATGGGGATATGGCATTCAACTGCCTTTAGAG
>JAGHTV010000316.1 GCA_018065165.1 Candidatus Sodaliphilus fimicaballi
GCGGCGTTGGGTAGTGAGAGCTTCGGCATTCTCGCCGGGGCGATGCGTGAGCAGGATTGAGAACACAAACAGCACTACTATGCCACCGGCATATACCGCAATTTGAACTGCACCCAGGAACTCATAGTCCATCTGGAAATAGAGAAGAGCTGTGGCAAACAGAACAAACAGCAGGTAGGTTGCCGAACGCAAAATCTTGCGTGTGGTAACCGTCAGTACCGAGAATACGATAATTGCAAGCGCAATTACGAAATACATAATGATATTTCCTACTGATTCCATTTTTATATATTTTCTTTATTTTTCAGTTTTAGTGGCCTCGTCCTCGGCCTTAGCGGGAGCAGGAGCAGCCTTTTCTACAGGTGCTGCAGCGGGAGCAGCAGGTGCAGGAGCGGGAGCAGGTTCTTCCTTCTCGGGCAGATAGTTGAGTTGCTTAACCAGAGCGCTGCGAGTGAATACTGCTTGCTCAAAGTCGTTGCTAAACTCGATTGCACTTGTGGGACAAGA
The DNA here is from genome assembly GCA_018065165.1 of Candidatus Sodaliphilus fimicaballi. Taxonomy (GTDB): domain Bacteria; phylum Bacteroidota; class Bacteroidia; order Bacteroidales; family Muribaculaceae; genus Sodaliphilus; species Sodaliphilus fimicaballi. The sequence goes on from JAGHTV010000316.1 coordinate 508, forward strand.
TGTGACACACAGGTTGCAGAAGGTGCAACTACCCAGGTCATACATGTACTTGTCAAGTTTCATCTTCTTCTTGCCATTGGGCAGGTCGACCATCTTAGTTGTGATAGTGATAGTGCCATTGGGGCAGTTACGCTCACATGATTTACAACCGATGCACTTGTGTGCGCCCTCTTCGTCATAGACAAACTGCAAGGTAGCCCTGAAACGATCAGGAATCTTGAGAGTAGCCCTGTTCTCAGGGTACTGTTCAGTTACTTTAGGAGTCACGAGTTCCTTACCCGTCACTTCCATGCCCTTGATAAGGCTATACATGCCTTGAAAAAGGGATACGAAATACTCCTTAATGCTCATAAATAAGTTAAAATGTCAATATTGTGTTGTTTAATTATTTTCTAGTTTATTGGCAGGCCCTTCCCACACGGGGCAGGCCCGCAATGCTAGCCCATTAGCGCTGCACCTGACCACCCAGGATGTCGAGCAACTCGGTGGTGATGCCTTGCTGACGCAGCTTGTTGTACTCAAGGTTGAGTGCCTCAAGGAGCTCGCCGGCGTTGTCGCTTGCAGTCTGCATGGCCATTACGCGTGAAGCCTGCTCACTGGCACAGCTCTCGGTAAACACCTCTTGCATCATTGCACGCACGTGCAGGGGAAGCACGCTCTCAAAGATTGCGGCAGCATCGGGCTCAAACAGGCAGGGACTATTAGCAGCACGAGCGTCAAACTCCTCGGCCAGTGACTCGTAGCTCACGGGAAGAATTTGCTCGCGAGTGAATATCTGCTTGCTTGTTGACTTAAAGTGCATATAGAGCAACTCAACGCTATCAAAGTCCTTGTTGAGGAAGCGGTTCTTGAGCTCGTTAGTAAACACGCTCAGGTCGTCGCTACCACTGCGGGTGTTGAGCACGTCGACACGCTCCACGCTCACCTTGTCGCTGGCAATCTTGAGTGTTGCCTTAGTGAGTTTCTTGCCCACGGGCAGTATGGTGACCTTAACATCGTTGCCATATTGCTTGCGCACATTGTCAATGGTTTCAAGCAATTGCTTGAAGATATTGATGTTGAATGCACCGCACAGACCATCGTCAGAGCCAAATACCACCAGAGCTACGCTCTTTACCTCGCGCTTGGCGATGAGAGGTGAAGAAAACTCCTGGTCAGTAACGAGCAGGTGACTGATTACACTTTGCACCATATTGCGATATGGCGACAGACGTTGCAGTTGAGTGGTTGCCTTGCGCATCTTAGCCGATGATATCATCTTCATCGCGCTTGTAGTCTTTTGTGTTGATGCAACCGAACCTATGCGGCTTTTTAATTCTCTAAGTGTTGACATATTGTGTATATATCAATAAAAACGATTTTGTTGCCGGCCCAATGCCGGCGGTTATCACTTCCCTACCACTGCCCGCGTGCCCCAGTCGTGAGGCACGCGACACAGCGATGGGTCGTTATTCATCTTTCAATGAAAAATCAATTGTATTTGCCAGCAATCTCCTCGGCAGCTGCGCGAATCTTGCTAGTTACATCATCGTCGATCTTACCGCTACGCAGCACGTCGAGTACATCGGCCTGATGCTTAGCACGCAAGTACTGGATGAAGAGTTTCTCAAACTCGCCTACGCTCTCGATGGGCACCTTCTGGAGCAAGCCGTTCACACCACAATAGATGATTGCAACCTGTTCCTCGACGAGCATGGGCTCGTACTGTGCCTGAACCAGCAGACGCTCGTTCTTGCGGCCGGTATCGATAGTGCGGGCAGTAACGGGGTCGATGTCGCCACCAAACTTGGTGAAGGCCTCGAGCTCACGGTACTGAGCCTGAGCGATCTTGAGTGTACCAGCGACCTTCTTCATACACTTGATTTGTGCATTACCACCTACACGAGACACTGAGATACCCACATTAACGGCGGGACGGATACCTGCGTTGAACAGTGCGCTCTCGAGGTAGATCTGACCGTCGGTGATAGAAATCACATTGGTGGGGATGTAGGCACTAACGTCGCCTGCCTGAGTCTCGATGATGGGAAGCGCTGTGAGTGAGCCACCACCCTTAACGATGGGCTTGAGTGCAGCGGGAAGGTCGTTCATCACGCTAGCAACAGCCTGGTTGTCGTTAATCTTAGCGGCACGCTCCAGCAGACGGCTGTGCAGATAGAAGATATCACCAGGATAAGCCTCACGGCCAGAGGGGCGCTTGAGGATGAGTGAAATCTCACGATAAGCAACAGCGTGCTTAGAGAGGTCATCGTAAATTACAAGGGCATCGCGGCCGGTGTCACGGAAGTACTCGCCAATGGCAGCACCAGCAAAGGGTGCATAGTAGCGCATTGAAGCCGAGTCGGCAGCAGTAGCGGCAACGACTACGGTGTAAGGCATAGCGCCTTCCTCGGTGAGCTTGTTGACAAGGGCAGCAACTGTAGAAGCCTTCTGGCCGATTGCAACATAGATGCAATATACGGGCTTGCCAGCTTCGTAGTTAGCCTTCTGGTTGATAATTGTATCGATTGCGATAGCAGTCTTACCAATCTGGCGGTCGCCAATGATGAGCTCGCGCTGACCACGGCCAATGGGAATCATTGAGTCGATAGCCTTGAGACCAGTCTGGAGA
>JAGHTV010000043.1 GCA_018065165.1 Candidatus Sodaliphilus fimicaballi
CATCCTGCCTTCTAAGCCTGCTTCAATCCTGAGCAACATCCTTGACAAGAACGAGAAGGCTCCCGTCACTATCACCGTCGACGAGACTAGCGCAACATTTGATGCTGGCGACTATACTCTCACTTGCCGCTTCATCAATGGTCGCTATCCCAAGTATAACTCAGTTATTCCCGAGAATAACCCCTATAGCGTGCAGGCCGACCGCGTGACTCTGCTCACAGCCCTTCGCCGTGTGTCAGTGTTTGCTAGCGTTGGTGGTCTCATCAAGCTCGAGTTGTCACCCAACTCAATTATGCTCACAGCACAAGACCTTGACCACTCAACATCGGCCGAGGAGCAAATCCAGTGCGATTATGATGGTGCTTCAATGACAATGGGCTTCAAGAATGTAGATATTATCGAGGTACTCAACAATATCGACTCTGAGACTGTTACAATCAAGCTCCTTGATCCCGCACGTGCTGGCATCTTCCTGCCCGCTGAGCAAAAGCAAGGCGAAGACCTGCTCATCCTGCAAATGCCCATGATGATCTAATTTGTCCCCCTATATCGCAATGGAAATGAATCTCACCAAGCCCATCGTTTTCTTTGATGTTGAGTCTACTGGCCTCAATATCACCAAGGACCGCATTATCCAGTTGAGCTATGTTAAGGTTTGGCCCAATGGAGAGGAAAAGCGTGGCGACATCTTGATTAACCCCGAGATGCCCATTCCCGCCGAGTCAACAGCCGTGCATCACATTACCGATGCCGATGTTGCTGGCAAGCCCAACTTCAAGCAGGTTGCCAACGATATAAAGCAGATTTTCGTTGGGGCCGACATTGCGGGTTTCAACAGCAACCGTTTCGACATTCCCATTTTGGTTCAAGAATTGGATCGTGCTGGTGTGGAACTTGATGTAACACGCTGCAACTTTGTTGATGTTCAAATCATCTATCACAAGAATGAGCGTCGCGACCTTGAGGCAGCCTACAAGTTCTATTGCGGTAAGGAGATGGATAATCATCACAATGCAATGTGCGATACCGAGACAACCTACGAGGTCTTCAAGGCTCAGCTCAAGCACTACGGTATGACTGAGATGTCTATAGGAGAACTCGCACAGGAATATGGCTCGCACAACAAGAATGTTGACCTTGCTGGCCGCTTCATCTACAACGAGCAAGGCAAGGAAGTGTTTAACTTTGGCAAATACAGGGGACAGTTGGTCGAGGAGGTTCTCGCTAAGGATTCTGGCTACTATGGCTGGATGATGCAAGGTGATTTCCCCGAGAACACCAAGAGTGTGCTCACCAAGATTAAACTGCGTTTGGCTGGTAAATGATTAAGAGAATGAACTGGAAAAAACTATTATTGACACTACTCGTCACCTGCTGGTCTATGTGCGTTATGGCACAAGACGAGGCGGGCGAACTTAACTGCACTGTCGAGTTCAATACCGACAAGGTTCCTAATGCTAACAAGGAAGTGTTCAACACCCTTAAAAACGCTATCAGTGAGTACATGAACACCACTAAGTGGACCGATGCTGTGTTTAGTGTCAATGAGAAAATCCAGTGCAAGCTCTTCTTCACCATAGCAACTTACGAGGATGGCACAGGCAAGATGACTGGTGACCTTCAAATCCAGTCACAACGTCCCGTGTACAACAGCTCATACATGACCACCATCATCAACTTCCGTGATACCAAGATCGAGTTTGTTTATCAAGAAAACGAGCCGCTGGTATTCTCTGAGGTTGAGATGCAGAGCAACCTCACGGCGATTCTCAATTTCTATGCCTATTTGATTATAGCAATGGACTTTGATACATTCTCCGAGCGAGGTGGCGATCCATATTACGAGCGTGCTGCACAGGTAGTTCGTATGGCTCAGAGCTCTGGCGAGACCGGTTGGAAGGCATTTGAGGATACCAAAAACCGCAGTGCGGTGCTCAGTGCCTATACCGAGAAGTCAACCTCGGCCATTCGCAATATCCTCTACGACTACCATCGTCAGGGACTTGACCAGATGGTGGTGAGTGTAGACAAGGGTAGGGCTACGGTTACCAAGTCACTGCAGATGCTCAAGACCATCTATGACGCGTCACCCATGAGCGTATGCCTGTCAATGTTCAAGGATGCTAAGCTCGACGAGCTCGTCAACATCTACTCTAAGGCTAATACAACCGAGAAGGAGAGTGTGTACGAGACCTTGTATCCATTGTGGCCTACTGAGCAAACTCGTCTCAACAATATCAAGAAAGAAGCAACTAACAACTAATCAATCAGGATGCTCTCTCGACTATATATATCAAATTATGCCCTTATCGACTCTCTCGAGATTAACTT
>JAGHTV010000360.1 GCA_018065165.1 Candidatus Sodaliphilus fimicaballi
GTTCTCGTCGTGCTGGCTCACTACAGCAAGTGCCACGAGCGCCTCGTCGCTGTGCAGGCGAGGATTGTGTCCGTGCAGGAACGATGTCTTGAGTCGCATGATGGGCTCGATCATCTCTTGTGGTATGAGCTTCACATCGTGGTCAATGCCTGCAAGGTGCTTGATGGCATTGAGTATGAGAGCTGCGCTGGGACCCATCAGGTCGCTTGTGCCGGCGCTGATGAGAGTGCCGTCGTTGAGTTCGATAGCAGCACAGGGCTTCTGGTCGAGCTCGGCGCGTTCCTTGGCAACAACGGTGGGCTTGCGATAAACGGTGGTGAGCTTCATCTGGCGCATGAGTAGCGCAATCTTCTTCACCTCGTTCTCGTTGTCCTTGCCCTCACCCATCTGGTTGAGTGCGTTGTAATAGCGGCGGATAATCTCCTGCTTGCTAGCCTCGCAGCAAGTCTCGTCGTCGCTGATGCAGAAACCTGCCATGTTCACACCCATGTCGGTGGGTGACTTGTAGGGGCTCTCACCGTAGATGCCCTCAAAGATGGCATTGAGCACGGGGAAGATTTCGATATCGCGGTTGTAGTTTACGGTAGTCTTGCCGTAGGCCTCCAGGTGGAACGGGTCAATCATGTTCACATCGTTAAGGTCGGCAGTAGCAGCCTCGTAAGCTACGTTTACGGGATGTTTCAATGGAATGCTCCATATGGGGAATGTCTCAAACTTGGCATAACCAGCCTTGATGCCGCGCTTGTTCTCGTTGTAGAGCTGTGACAGGCACACTGCCATCTTGCCGCTACCGGGGCCGGGAGCTGTTACGACAACGAGTGGACGAGTTGTCTCAACATAGTCGTTCTTGCCGAAGCCCTCATCGCTGTCGATGAGTTCCACATTGTGGGGATAACCCTCGATGAGGTAGTGGTAATACACATTGATGCCACCCATACGCTCGAGACGCTCGCGGTAGGCAATGGCGCTTGCCTGGCCGTTGAAGTGGGTGATGACTACCGAGCTAACATAAAGGCCGCACTTGATGAACTCATTGCGCAGGCGCAATACGTCCTTGTCGTAGGTGATGCCCAGGTCGCCACGCACCTTGTTGCGGTCGATGTCCTCAGCGCTGATGACGAATACCACCTCGGCGTCGTCCTTGAGCTGCATGAGCATCTTCAGCTTACTGTCAGGTTCAAAACCTGGCAACACGCGACTAGCATGGTGGTCGTCAAAAAGCTTACCACCAAATTCCAAATACAATTTATCGCCAAATTGAGCGATACGTTCCTTAATGTGTTCTGATTGAATTTTGAGATATTTCCCGTTGTCGAATCCGTATTTCATAATTGTTGCTTAAATCAATACGGGATACAAAGTTAATTACTTTTTTTCAAACAACCGATATTTTGAGCATAATTATCCAAAAAAAAATATGGACACATCAATTTATACAATCAGGTGGGTATTACATACAATCATATAAAAAGTTACCCGTCAAAACTATGACGGGCAACATCAATATTAGATTATAAATCGTCAGATGTTAGTTATTAACTGTTTTCACAATATCGATGTGATAATAGTTTTCAAAGAAGGGTGCTATTCCCAGCTTTTTAGCCGGAAGTTCTTTGCCTTTGTAAACAAATGTTGGAGGTGCCAATTCTTCAGAATAAGAATGCTTATACGAAGTTTGGCTGATTCGGTAAATGCCCCCCTGTTTAAACGCATCACGCGAAGTATATTCTGTTAACCCATCGGGCCAGCCTTCTTTGCGGTCAAAATTCAAAGTGACATCAATAGTATCACTATTTTCCCTGCTCCAGTTAATTACTACTTTGTGATTTTTCTCTGTATATTTCCTATAACAAAATGCAAAAGCAGTTTCAGAGGGGAATGCTTTTATTACATCATCTTTTGTTTCCCAGACCCATGCACTTTCTCTGAATCCGTAATATTTCTCTGGTCGGAGTATATAATCCATGACAAAAGGAATTCCTGTTTGGCCATCTATTGTGGCATTGATTTTGCCGCTCATTAGTTCACCACCATAACTATCTATCAGGTTATTGCCATCTTGATCGTGAAAAGTTATAACAACCCCATCGCTATGTGGCCAATTATAAACCTTATAAACTTGGTCGGGCTCGTTGCACGAAGAGAAGAAGCAATAGAGCTGAAAATGCAGATTAATATATATAATTTTTTCATAGTCATCGTTATCTATTTCTGATATTTGTGCAAATAATAAGGTTTGATATAAATTTAGTTGATTTGGAATAAATGCGACGGGTTTAATGCTTGACTATTAAAAATAGTCAATGATTTATGTTTAGGGTTATGGCAGAAATCAAAATGGATTCCTGCCATATTCACTGATGGCAAAATTACAAAGAATTTCATAATGTACAAAAAATCAATACCATCAATTTATACAATCAGGTGGGTATTACATACAAAACGAGAGTATAAACTTGTGGCATATAATTGCCCTATTATATCTTTGCGCCAGCAAAAGATAAAAAGTTAATATTATTATGAAAAAGACATGCTTATTTTTAATGTGTTTGCTGCTTGTAGTGGCAACCTCGTGTCGTCAAGACGTTAGTGACGATTGTGACATCGAACAGGAAATCATGTGCACATGCCCTCACACCAAGATTCAAATACAGCCCTTTAGTGGCACTCCCACTAAGACGGTCACTCAACTCAAGAAAGACCTTGAGAAGCACCTTGCCGAGTTCTCGGATGTTGAAATCTCCTCAATCGAGATTTTGCCTAGCCAGGATTTTACTCCTGACCTGATGAACGACGCACACACACGCTACCGTGCCGACAAGATCCTGCGCAAAGACCGCAAGCGTTACCGCCAGGGAACTATTACGATATTTGTTACCAACAAGGACATATCAATCCCATACAAGGGCAAGCCCGATCATGGCATACGTGGACTCTCGTTAAGGGCTGGTGAGGCCGTGGTGGTATCGACCTACCGTTGCGGAGCCAAGAACCCACTGTGGCGTGTGGCGGTGCATGAGTTCATCCACGAGTTTTGGCGTCACGGTCACTGCGTGAAAGACGACCCCAAGTGCATCATGCAAGATGCCAAGGGCAAAGGCAACCTCGCAGCCGCCACTGGCCTGTGCGATGCCTGCCGCGAGCATATAGGGATATAGGACCAATACTTGTTGTGAAATATAGTGCAAAAGGACTTAATTACAGACGTGTTTATTTGAAGTAAATATACAGTTTGTTTCCCAATAAAAATGTTGTTTGTTTCCATTCTTTCCCCAATAAAAATGTGCTAAAGCGTTATTTATTCCCCAATAAAAATGTGATACCTCTTGTATAATCCGTTTATTTATAGTAGTTTTGCGGCATAATTGATAATTTGCACAAAATGAGACGTAAAATATACAGTGAGCTATTAGCTTGGAAGAATGCCCTTAATCACAAACCATTAGTCGTATTGGGAGCAAGACAGGTGGGTAAGACGTATATATTAAAAGAGTTTGGACGGCAAGAATTTGACAATTTTGTGTACGTAAATTGTCATAACAATCAGTTTGTAGAGGCGTTGTTTGCTGATTTTAATATAAAGCGCATCATCTATCAGCTTGAGTTGGCATATGAGACAGAAATAGTTTTTGGGAAAACTTTGGTTTTCTTTGATGAAATTCAGGAGGTTAAGAATGGAATATCAGCACTTAAATATTTTTGTGAAGATGCTCGCGATTTGCATGTGGTAGTCGCTGGTTCGTTGCTTGGTATATCGTTGCGTAAAGAAGAAAGCTATCCCGTAGGAAAAGTAGATGACTTGCGGATGTACCCAATGACATTTGATGAGTTTCTACAAGCAAACGGACGCGATAGGCTTGCCGAGGCGGTTATGTCTTTGGACTGGTCTTCTATCACGATGCATCACGAAACCTTAGTAGAATATTTACGGCAGTATTATTTTTGTGGAGGCATGCCTGAAGCCGTTGAAACATGGATAACGACTCATAATGCAAAGAGTACACGCAATATACAACGCTCAATTCTCTCGACATATAGTAAGGATATGGGGAAACACACTAACTCTGATGTTATACGTATCAGGCAAGTGTGGAACAGTATTCCCATGCAGTTGGCAAAGGAAAATAAAAAGTTTGTTTTTGGTGCCGTGAAAAAAGGTGCACGTGCCAATGATTTTGAGAAGGCAATTCAATGGTTGGTCGATGCAGGACTGATATACAAGATTGCTCGAGTATCAAAACCTCAGGAGCCATTAAAATTCTATGCTGATGAGTCTGGATTTAAAATTTATTTGTTGGATTGTGGATTGTTGGCATGCATGTGTGGAGCACGATCTAAGGAAATGCTTATTGGAATGAACGTGTTCTCTGAATTTAAAGGAGCATTTACTGAGAACTTTGTCTTATCGCAAATAAAGTCGTTAGAATTGCACGATGAGATGGATAAAAATATCTATTATTTTTCAAAAGATAATTCAACAATGGAAGTTGATTTTGTTGTGCAAACCAATCGAGGGATCACTCCTACTGAGGTTAAGGCCGAAGTGAGTGTGCGTGCAAAATCATTACGCAATTTCATTACTGAAGATTTTGCATCTTGTCATCTTAAAGGATTGCGAGCATCAATGTTACCATATAAAGAGCAAGATTGGATGATAAATATACCGTTGTTTACGGTTGAAGCTTTTTTTGCTAATCAGGGTTTGGGTACAGAAGATGTTGATTAATGTTTTAGTTGAAAATAGGTATTCGCTTTTTGTCTTTCGTAAAAAAACAGTAACTTTGCAAGTTGAATGAGAGCGAAGGAGATAAGCATATTAATAGCGTGTGTGATACTGGGCCTGATATTGCTGTGCCTGGTATTTCCTCGTGATGGCGTAAACTTGGGATTCACCGAGCTGCGTTTCCCTAGTTTGATCGAGGCTTTGCAAGGCGACACTACGACTTATGTCGACCCCGAGGAGCAGATGGCTCGCCTCGAGCAAGAGCAGCAGGCGTTGCAACACGCTCGCGAGGACTCGTCGTTCATTGCCAAGATCAATCAGTCGAGCGCCAAGATATGGTTCCCCGGCGACGATGTTACCTACTTTGACGCAGTGTTCAAGGCTCTGGAGGGTGCCAGCAAGCAGCATGTACGCATCATTCACTATGGCGACTCACAGCTCGAGCTTGACCGCATCTCTAGCGACCTGCGCGAGATGTTGCAGGCCAAGTTTGGCGGCCGTGGCAAGGGCTGGATTCCCGTTGTGCCCATGGCTGGCAACTACACCGTGGCAACCTACTGCTCTCCGCAACTGCGTCAGGGCGTGCAGTATAGCATAGGCGACGAGACTCGCCCCCGCGACCGCAAGGGTGGTCCCTATGCCACTGCGGCTTACCTCGATGGCGGCAGCGTGAACATCACCGTGCGTGGTGCCGATGAAGAGAAATATCCCCACATACATGGCTTTAGCCGCATCAAGGTGGTTGCCGGTAGCAACGGCAGCGAGCTCACCGTGTCGTGCAAAGGCAACACAGTGAAGATGCCCGCTACTACGGGTCTCGACATTGCCACTATAGATGTGGACTCTACCAGCGAGGCTCGCATTACCATCTCGGGTCACGCCCACCTCTATGGCGTACTCGTAGATTCGCCCACAGGCGTTACCGTCGACAATGTGCCCATGCGTGGCTGCTCGGGTACCATATTCAGTGGTATGTCAAAGCAAGAGCTTACCGACTTCTTTGCCCGTGAGCGTGTACCTCTCATCTTGCTGCAGTATGGTGGCAACATGGTGCCCGGCGTGAGTACCAAGAACCTTGAGAGCGTGATTAACTCACTGCGCAGTCAGCTCGACTTCTTCAAGGAGATTGCCCCCAATACTCGCATCATGTTCATAGGCCCCAGCGACATGTCGACCAAGCGTGGTGGCGGCATGCACACCTATAAGAACCTGCCCATGTTTAACGACGCCCTCAGGACTATGTGCCTCGAGGCTGGCGTGGCCTACTGGGACATGTTTGCCGTGATGGGAGGCGAGGACAGCATGGCTAGTTGGGTAAAGAGCGGCTATGCGGGTAGCGACTATGTTCACTTCTCGCGCAAGGGTGCCGAGCGCATATCGGGCATCCTCAACAACACGCTCTCGCTCTACTATGACTATTACACATTCCGTAACAAACAAAACAAGCCCACACCCAATGCACAAGAGCATAAATAAAATAGCATTACTCGTTGTTCTTGCAGTTACTGCCCTCAGTGCAGCTGCGGCAGGTCGTGCCACTCTAGTGCGCAATGCCCAGCGCTATGTAGAGCGTGACTCGGTGACAACGGCTTGCGTCCACCTCGAGGAGAATGGACTGATATTCCCCGGCAGTTTCAAGTCGATTACACGCTTTGAAAAACGCCTGGAGTTGCTGCTGCGCACACACAAGGGACAACTCAACATATGGCATGTGGGAGGCTCGCATGTGCAGGCCGACATACTCTCGCACCGCTTGCGCACCAACTTTGCCCGTCTCGCTGGCCCCCTGGGCACTCGTGGCATGCTCTTCCCATTCTCAATGGCAAAGACCAACTATGGCAGTGACCACCGCTTGCCCTTTACTGGTACATGGACCACTGCTCGCAATATCCCTGCCGAACCCGGTCTGCCGCTAGGCATGACAGGCATGTCGGCAGCAACGACCGATGCTGTTGCGTCGGTTATCATCAATCTGGACAACGGTCGCACTCCCACATGGAGTTTCAATGCCCTGCGTGTGCTGGCCGAGTCAAGCGCCGCACAGGATTCGGTCACGCTCACTCTGTCGACCGACGGTGGCGACTTGTGGACCCTCGACCGCAACGACGACGGTACATTCACCGTCAAGGGACTGCCCCAGTTGAAGACTGCAACCCTCAACATCGTCAATCCCACCCGTGCCCGCTTTTTGCTGCGTGGCATTGAGCCCATAAGCACCGAGCAAGGCACAATCAACTACTACTCGAGCGGCATCAACGGGGCCTCTACACTCTCGTGGTTGCGATGCGAGCATCTCGATGCCGACCTCATGCGCATCAAGCCCGACATGGTGGTCTTCGGCATAGGCATCAACGACGCAGCCATACCATCGAGCAAGTTTGAACCCGAGACCTTTGAGTCACGCTATCGTCGCATCATAGCCAAGGTGCTCAAGGCCAATCCTGATGCATTGCTGCTATTCATTACCAATAACGACACCTACTATAAGGGACAGCCCAATACCAATGCCATCGAGGTGCGTCGCTCGTTTATCAAACTGGCGACAGAGTATGGCGGTTGCGTGTGGGACTGCTATGGAGTGATGGGAGGCTTGGGTAGCTCTACCCAGTGGCGCGACGCTGGCCTCATGGCCAAGGATCGCATCCACTTCTCGCGCAAGGGTTACGAACTGCTTGCCGACTTGATGTTTGACGCTTTAATTACCGACTTTGTAGATAACGACGAGTGATGAGTGAACTGCTATCGGCCATAGGGACATTTTTACGCCACACGTTTGAGTTCAGCGAGAGCAGCCCGTTGCTGTTCACGCAGTTCTACTTTTGGGCATTCTTTGCGATTGTCTACGCATTGTTTGCACCCATTGCCAAGCGTCCCCACATGCGCAATGCGTTCCTGTTCTTCGTGAGCCTGTTCTTCTACTACAAGACCAGTGGCATCTTTGTGCTCATACTCATGTTCGTTACCTGTAGCGATTTCCTTATTGCACAGCGTATTGCAGCCAATACCGACGCCTTCAGGCGCAAAGCGTGGCTCGTGACGAGCATCACCATTGACCTGTTCTTGTTGTGCTACTTCAAGTATGCCTACTTCTTTACCGATATGGTCAACAACATATTCGGTACCAGCCTCGCCGTGCACGACTACTTTGCCGAGGTGGGCAACCTCTTTGCCGGCGATGGCAAGTTCCTAGTCGACAAGATTGTGCTACCCGTGGGCATTTCGTTCTTCACTTTCCAGATTATAAGTTACACCGTCGATGTATATAAGGAGAAGATTAAGCCCGTAACCAATATCCTTGACTTTGGTTTCTATGTAAGCTTCTTCCCGCAGCTGGTGGCAGGTCCCATCGTCAGGGCAAGCGAGTTCATACCGCAGCTCTACAAGCCTTTCCATCTGTCGCGCATGCAGTTTGGCATTGCGGTGTTCTGGATACTCAACGGTCTTATCAAGAAGATTGTACTCAGCGACTATATCGCCGTCAACTTTATCGACCGCGTGTTTGACAACCCATTGCTGTTCACGGGGTTTGAAAACTTTATGGCTCTCATAGGCTACAGCCTTCAGGTGTATGCCGACTTTAGCGGTTACACCGACATTGCCATAGGTATAGCCATGCTCATGGGCTTCTACTTGCCCAAGAACTTCAACTCGCCCTATAAGGCCCACAATGCCAGCAACTTCTGGAAACGCTGGCATATCTCGCTCAGCACATGGTTACAAACCTACCTCTACATACCGCTGGGTGGTAACCGTAACGCCTCGTTTGGCACCTACTTCTGGATTGCACTCATCTCGCTCATCGCACTCATTCTCACCAGCAGTGTGTGGGCTTCGTGCGCAATACTCGGTGTTGCCGTTGCGGTGATAGTCACAGCTCGCCTCTATCCCGAGAAACGCAAGAAAATCATTGCCAACCTCAACCGCTTCATCACCATGCTGCTGGGCGGTTTGTGGCACGGAGCATCGTGGAACTTCATGATATGGGGTGGTCTCAACGGCGTGGGTATGATAGTGTATATGTTCTGGCGCGACATGCAGTGGACCACACGCATGATAGCCCTGCTCGCGATGGGAGTGTTGCTGGCCGTCTTGTGCCTGACTACCCATCTGGCAGTGTTCAACATGCTCTTTGTGTGGCTGCTGTTCATCATTGTGGGCTCAACTGTTCGATTTGTATATCACATCATGGGCGGCAAGAAGGAATATGCTTGGATTGCCAACGCATGGGCCGTGGCGCAGACGTTTATCTTCATCACGTTTACACGTTTGTTCTTCCGCAGCGGCTCCAATCTTGACCCTGCAACAGCCAACGAGGTGGCGTGGAACACCGCAAAGAACATGGTTGAACGCATAGGTTCGGCATGGGACTTGAGCGTCATTCCCGGCATTATTGCCGCTTACAGCAACGTGTTCCTGCTCATCCTTGCCGGCATGATAATCCACTGGTTGCCCGACAACTGGAAACGCCGCTACCGCATCACCTTCGCCAAGTTGCCCCTGCCCGCCATCGTGGCATTGTGTGTAGCAACCGTATTCTTCGTTTATCAGTTCATCACCGCCGACCTGCAAGCATTCATCTATTTCCAATTTTAATTAAGTATCCCCGACAAAAGGGTTCCAGCATTTCCAAAAAGTTGCTTATGTAGGGACACTCCTGTGTCGTCCGTATGCTCGGTACGAGCATGGTTGTATTGAAACGGTTTTTTATAGCGTCCTGCATCCGCCTGCGCGATGCCGACATCATCACACTCAAGGAAAAGTATGCACGCATCGACATGCCGGTTATCATCAAGCAAGAAAACCTGGGTTTGTTACCATATGAAGTAGCAAAATAACACAAAAAAGACACTTAAAAGGATACAAAAACAACAATTCAGGGGGTATTATGCGTAAATTGTGCATTTTACCCCATATTTTTACGCATAAACCGCACTTGTTTCATTTTAAACATTAACTTTGCATCGTTGATTGGCAACAAGACAACACTATTGTAAATAACAACGCTAAAAATAAGGATTATGAAAGCAAAGAAATCAATGCTGGCCTTACTGGCTACAATAGCAATGCTGGGCGTATCTTGCTCAAGCAACACAACAAGCAACACAACAACCGACGACGAAAGTCGCAGCAACACTAAAATATGTGACTACCTCTATGCCGTAGAGTATGACGACTACGACTTTGACGCAGCTCACGAAGTTGTGGCTAAGATGTTCAAGCCCGCTAATGCAGCCTGCACCGAAGTGCGCCGCGGCAACTTCGTGGGTCGCAACCTCGACTGGTATATAAATGACCAGGCCGACGCCATCCTCAAGATCAACCACAGCGACAAGCGCCTTGCATCTATAGGCATCATGGGAGCAAATCCCCTGTTCACCGAGGAACTTGCAGCCTCGGGCGACACATGCAACTTGGTGTATTCCACCCTGCCCCTTAGCACCAGCGACGGCATCAACGAGTGCGGTGTATATATAGGTGTAAATGTAATGCCCACCGGCGAGACATCATTTGACAAGAGCACCTGGGACTACGGCAAGTGGGGACACGGAGCTGCCAACACCAACCCCGGCGCCGAGAAGTCTTACTGCGTCATAGTGCTCACACGCGTTGTTCTTGACAATGCACACAGTGTAGCCGAGGCTAAGAAGATCATCGAGTCTATCAACTGGTATGAGCCTGCCAACTTCCCCCACAAGGGTGAGACCCAGTCATTCCACTGGCTGCTGTGTGACAGCACTACCAGCTGCGTGCTCGAGTTCATCGACAACAAGCCCTGCTACACCGAGACCACCGAGGTTGACAAGCCTTCTTACGCTACCATCATGACCAACTTCACCAACAAGCTGATGGCCGACAAGCAGATGATGCAAGACGGAGCACAGGGTTATGAGCGCTACGACGTTATCAAGGCCAACTATGACGCAACTCCCGCTACCAGCGAGGGCATGCAAGACCTCATGAAGAAGGTGTGGTTCACCCTGACTTACACAGTGGACATCAAGGATCCCGGCTTCTTCCACACCGACTATGCTAACAACACCGCCATCAAGGCCAGCGAGGTTTACAAGAATCCCGATGTGCTCAAGAACGAGGCATTCGTTAAGGAAGTTGAGAAAGGCAAAGCCGACTTCGCTGACAAGTCACAATGGCACAAGAAAGACTGCACACTGTGGTACACCACCCACACCAGCGTTTATGACCTGGCTAAGCGCGACTTCAAGATTCTCGTCCACGAGGGCCTTGACGGACAGAAGGAGTACTACTCAGTGAGCATGGACAGCCACTTTGTTAAACCACTCGAGAAAATGACTAAATAAAATAAATGTAGGCGCAATAACCGAGCTAAGTAGGGGCGGCATCGTCCCTACAACATTTGATAAAACCATGTTCTTTTGTTCCGGGGAGAGATGATATAATGTGGGGCGTTCAGGTGTGAGCGCCCGGCGTTGTTTTTTGAGGTCGCTACTGCTTTTTGTAGTGGGAAAGAAAATATAAGGGATAAATCGTATATTTTTGTGAGAATTTACGCAAATGTAGTGCGTGGTCGTATGATTTTTTGTATTTTCGTGGCGAAATATAATTAAAAGTGTGTGACTAAACAATTTTTTATGAAGAGATTCATTAGCATGAAAATCCAGGGCAGGTTAGCTGTCCTTATGGCCTTGCTTGTGGCGTGCGTGTTGCCACAGTTCGTCCAGGCCATTGAACGAGACGAAAGCGGCGTCTATCTTATCGGTTCTGATGCCGATTATGAAGAATTCTGCAAACTTGTAAACACTGGTGATCCTTTTGCATCGGCACGTGTTATTGCCGACGGCATCAACGTGACACGCAGTATAGGTGCAGGCGACCGCGAATACCACTTCCGCGGCAAGTTCGACGGTCAGGGCCATACCATGACCCTCAACGGGGTTCCCTTGTTTGAGCACACCCAGCATGGAAGTGTTATCAGTAATGTGAACCTTACTGGTAATATCACCGCTACTGGCGAGTATGCCGGCTCACTCATTGCCTATGCAGTGAGCCCCACCATCGAGAATTGTAATAGTAACGCCACTATCAATGCCGCTGGTGCAAGCAAGGCTGGTGGACTTGTGGGCTATAGCCGTGGAACCGCCACCATCAACGGCAGTTCTTACACTGGTCAAATAACTGGCGCCGAAGAGTGCGCTGGTCTCATCGGTTGGAATCTGCACACCGCCATCATCAAGGGCTGCCAGGCCTCTGGAGTACAATCCCTTGCCGGCAATCTCAAGGAGGGTGCCAACATTGTGGAGAACACCATGCTGGGCGACCTCGAGGTGGCAATGGCTGTTGAAGCTGCGCCTGCACAAGCAACCGACAGCGTTACCGCGTCAATGAAGGCTAAGGTAGCCCTCATGGCTGGTACCATTAGCGCCAGCATTGACGGTATAGACTATTCGTTAGGTGAGAGTTCGCGCACCGCAACAGTGGTCAACGTGAGCACCAGCTTAACATCGGTGAAAGTGCCTCCCACAGTTACGTATAACGGTGTGGAATATACCGTGAATAATGTAAAATCAATGAACGGCGGTAAAAACATGGAAAGTGTTGAAATTCCTAATACCGTAAATAAAATTGAAAACGATGCATTCAAAGAATGTACAAAACTGCAAGATGTCATCTTTGCCGACGGCAGCACAACACTGGCTCTGGGATTTAACGATTACCCATTCGTTGACGAGCAGTTGTTTGAGTACTGCCCCATATATTATGTGTATATAGGCCGCAATCTTTCATGGGACAAAGACGAAGACGCGCCATTTCAAACCAGGGACAAACTGAAAATGATCGATTTTGGTCCTCGCGTGACCGTCGTGGGAAACTGCAACGGAGGGTCGAGTGGCGAAAACGAACTTTTCTACAAATGTAATAATGTAGAGAAATATTACTTCTATGGCGATGAGCAAAGCCTTGGCACCGAGATAGACTTCTACTGCTGCGAAGGCATGGCGTACGCTACTCAAGCTTACATCAGCCGCGACCTCAAGTCAAGCAAGTACACCGAGTACACAGTCCTTGGCACTGGCTGGGGCATCAGCGACAGACTTAGTGCTGTGGCCTATGGACCCTTTGCCACCTACGTGACATCAAAGATGTATAGTGGTATTGCAGCAACACCTAACAACAATTTAATTGGCGTAAGATTTGATGAGGCAACACGCCTCACCACCATCAAGGAGCGTGCCTTTGCCGATTGCGACAAACTCGAAAAGGTGGACTTCAGCAACACGTCGCTCAAGACCATTGAGAAAGAAGGTTTCTATGACTGCGACAAACTTGCCAATGTTGTCTTTGGTACAACAGTTGAAAGCATAGGCCAGAGTGCATTTGACGACTGTGGCCTTGTCAATGTCATCTTGCCCGGCTCGC
The DNA here is from genome assembly GCA_018065165.1 of Candidatus Sodaliphilus fimicaballi. Classification (GTDB taxonomy): domain Bacteria; phylum Bacteroidota; class Bacteroidia; order Bacteroidales; family Muribaculaceae; genus Sodaliphilus; species Sodaliphilus fimicaballi. Next base: position 13,118 of record JAGHTV010000360.1, read on the forward strand.
TCAAGCATCTTGGTTATAAGGCATTCTATGATTGCGATGAGATGACAAGCCTTTCTTTAATGCCTGGTGAGGGTGAAGTATCATGCAACTGGGAGGTTGATGGCGATAACGAGACTCGCACTTTCGACTCATGCGGTAGCCTCAAGAAACTTTACATGAATCGCACCCTTAATTACGAGGCAACCACAGAGAAAGCGTCACCTTTCTATGACAGCTACTTTGAAGACATCGTTATCGACAACAATGTGACCCGCTTGGGCGAGTATATGTTCAAGCACAGCAACAAGCTCAAGTCGCTGAGCATAGGAACCGGTATCACAGGTATACCCAGCACTTGCTTTGACGAGAGCACCGAGGTTGCAAATCTCTACATCACCGATTCAGAGACCCCCATCACTCTGGGTAACTCTATCAGGGATTTCAAGGTACAGACACTGTATATTGGCCGTCCTGTTACTGACGTGAGCCAGCTTCCCAAGTGGAAGGGCACACTTGAATGTGTCGAGTATGGTGACTACGTGAGCGTGATTAAGGCAAAATCTTATGACCGCAATAACAACATCAAAATCTTGAAACTGCCCGCAGGAATTACCGTTGAGCAAGGGGCATTCAAAAACTGCGGCATTGAGAATATTTATGTAGAAGGTGATGCTACATTCCAGAGTTACGCTTTCTGGGACGTTAACAATATCCAGGAAATCACAGTGCTGGGTAAGCTTACAGTTGAGGAAAATGCTATTTATCCCAGTGCAGACAATATCAAGCCCATCAAGATTCTGAACGTGTTCTTCAAGGAAGACCCCAAGGACGAATCACATCCCAATGCCTTCCCGCAGGCATTCCTGGACAACACAATGCTCAACAACCTCTATGACACTCCCTACCAGAAGGTAGACTTTACTTGCCTTCCATGGAGCGGATTCAAGAACCGCAACTCATCGATTGCCAACGACTATGCTCCTACAACCGAGGTTGTGGAAAACGGTAACTATGACCATGCATACATCCGCAATGAGCACAAGGGCGATAAATTCTTCTGCATCACCATGCCGTTTGCTGTGAGCTCATATTACTTCGGTTCCAACGCCGAGATTTATGAATATGGAACTATGGGATTCAAAAAGGAAGCTGATGATGAAGCCATGACCTTGACCACAAAGGAGAAATATAATCTTGACAATACACAATATTTCTTTACTAACCGACCCTACCTCATTAGGTCTAAATACGAGGATAACCTTATTAAGGGTACCTTTGACCAGTTTGATACTAAGCAGGTTAATGTTTATTTCCAGCCTGCCATGTACTCCGACTTAGGACCGACCCTTTACCATGTCAGTGGCAAGGACGAGGTAATCAACCCCAGCATGGGAAACCTATATGTTCTGGATAACGGCTACCTCAAGAAGGTGAATGGCGACTACAACCTGCTGGCATTCTCTGTCGCTTTCAAGCCCGATGCCGAGAAAAAACTCCACTTCATCGACAGCAAGACTGGTGAAAAGCTTATTGAAGATAGCAAGGATGTGACAACAAGAGACGACCTCATGGGTTATGTTTCGTTCTACAGTGCTGAGAACAGTTTCACTGTTGACGAGACTGCCGAGGTTTACACCGTTAGCCAGACTGCCGATGGTCTTGAGTTCAACCAAGTTAAGGATAATATTGTAAGCCAGGGTCAAGGTGTTGTAATCAAATATATGCGTGGAGAGACATTCGATATGCAGATTGTGACCAACCCCAGTACCGATGTAGAGGCTTATGAGGCTAATGTACTCAAGGGCGTCGAGGTAGATACTCCCGTGAGCGACCTGGGCAATATCTATGTTCTGGGTAGGGCCGAAAAGGCAATTGGATTCTATCCCTATTCAAGCAGTGATGCTCCTGGTGCTGCTGCAGTGCTTCCAGCTAACCGTGCTTACATCGACCCATTTGACGTTGCTCCCGATGCTCTGCCTTATGTGATAGATTACGATTTCGCTACAGGCATCAATGGCCTTAACGCCGATGGCAAGAACTCACGCATGTATGACCTGAGTGGCCGCCGCGTCTTCAACCCCGAGAAGGGCAACATCTACATCAAGAATGGTCAAAAATATATTCAAAAGTAAAACTGGATGACTATGAAAAAGATATTTTTAGCAATAATATGCTTCACCCTGTGGACAAGCCATGCGATGGCTGCAACCACCACCGAAGAGCAACTGGAGAAACTCACCCGTGAGTTCCTTGCCCACTACAATGGCGAACTGCCTCCTGGCACCAGTGTGAATGCTGATAGCACCGAGATTAACATCAACACAATGGAGTTTCTTGCCGACCCCGTTGCCAAGCGATACTTTGAGCAGATGGGCAAGCTTCTAATGGCCGAGAAGGCAGCCGACACCCAGATGAAGGTTGAAGTTAATGACTTCAAACTGGAAGAGGTGCCAGCGACTACACAAGCGGCAATTAAGATGAAAAATGGAACAAAGCGCAAGTCTGTCGCAATTCCTCAAGTCACATTCTGTCTTTCGGTACCCTATACCTATATGAGCATTGACGGTGAGAACAACCCTATACGCCTGTCAAGCATTATGTACCGTCCTAGCCCTTTCCAGTTCAACCTGAATGCTAAGTTGGGTGTTGGAAATCTTATATGGGGACTCGGTTTTGCGATAATTGACTTAATAAAGGGCGCATGGAACGCCGCCTTTGGCTATACATTTGACTACGGCGTGCTGGGATGCCCCCCCACAGTGACCACATCTGTCGAGGCTCCCACAGGCAAGAGTCCCCTTGACGGAGATATCAAGATGTTCTGCTCTGACTATGCTCTGGTTGTATGCCCCGATTATTGCGGCTATGGCCTCTCGGAGTACAGACAGCACCCCTATCTGGTACAGGGTGTAAC
>JAGHTV010000406.1 GCA_018065165.1 Candidatus Sodaliphilus fimicaballi
GTTACACCCTGGGGCTTGTCCATCTTGTCGATGAGGGGAGCTGCTTCTTCAACAATCTCACTCATAGGACGGTCTTGAACTACGGTAGATACGGTGATTACACGCTCACGGTCCTTACGCTCGATGGTGGGAGGAGTGAAACGCTCAACTACTGTACCCACCTCCTTGAGGCGGATGCCCTGACCACGTGAGTTGTAGAGCAGGATGTTCTCAATGTCCTCGATTGACTGACGGTGATTCTTATCGTACATAACCTTGATGTCATACTCGTCACCGTCCTCGCGGAAGAGGCTGGCTGTTGAGCCGTTGATGCGGTTACGCAGTGCAGTAGCGGCAGTGCTTGAGTTGAGGCCATAGATAGCCAGTTTCTCGCGGTCGAAGTCAACTTGATACTCGGGCTGATAGTCAGAGCGGCTGATGTTGATATCGGCAGCACCTTTGATGCCCAGCAGCAGTCGCTTGAGGCGTTGTGCAGTGCTATCGGTCTTCTCAAGGTCGTAGCCATAGATTTCGTAGTTGAGGGTTGACTGACCACTCATACCGCCGCCACGGCCACCACCCACGTTAACGAGGGCTTTCTTGAACTCGGGATAGCGCTTGAGGTCTTCACGCATCAAGCCGGCAATCTCAACAATGCCACGGTCACGCTCGCCAGGGTTGGTGAGGCGAATGTTCATTGACACGATGTGCGAACCGTTGTTCTGCATCGAAGCAAATGTATTGTCGCTGTCGGCCTGACCTACGGTGTAGTTGAATACCTTAATCTCGGGGTACTTCTCACGCCACTCTTTGTAAAGGCGTGCAGTAACTTCCTTAGCTACCTCAACGCGGGTACCAATGGGGAGCTCGAGTGTTACACCCAGACGGCTGTTATCGCTGGTGGGGAAGAACTCGCTACCTACAAACTTGGCAAGACCCATTGTGAGTACAAACACCAAGAGGGCTGCGATAGTTGTCTTCCAGCGGTGTGATACACAAGTGTGGAGCAGCTTAGCATAAGCGTGGTCGATGTTGTCGAGTACGCGCTCGATGGGACCGTAAACCTTGAGGAAGAACTGGCTCTGGTTAGCCTTGGTCTGCAGGCGCAGCATGCGGCTACACAACATAGGAGTGAGCGACAGCGCAGCAGTTGTAGAGATAATCATCATGATGGTTACCATCCAACCCAGCTGGCGGAAGAGCACACCGGTCATACCTGTTACCAGGGTCAACGGGAAGAACACCGCGATAAGGGTGAGGGTAGATGCGATAACCGAGATTGCCACCTCGTTAGTACCATGAACGGCTGCCTGCTTAGGATCGGCACCACGCTTGATGTGTGTGGTCACGTTCTCGAGCACAACGATGGCGTCGTCCACCACCATACCAATTGAGATTGACAGTGATGACAGTGACACGATGTTGAGTGTGTTGCCGGTTGCATACAGGTAGATGAACGAAGCAATAAGTGAGATAGGGATGGTGAGCGTGATTATGACGGTTGCACGCCAGCGTCCCAGGAAGAAGAATACCACGATGACAACGAACAAGAGCGCATAGAGCACGGTCTCAACGAGTGAGGCAATGGTGTTGCGAATGTTGTCGCTGGTGTCGACGATGAAGTTGAGTTTAACGTCGGTGGGGAGGTTCTTCTGGATGTCGGGCAGAGCCTTCTTAACCTTGTTAGAGATTTCTACCGAGTTAGCACCACTCTGCTTTTGTACGATGATCATCGCACCCTGCTTGCCGTCGTTGTAGGCCTCCTGTGCACGCTCCTCGAGACGGTCCTCGATGCGAGCTACGTCGCTCAGGTGAACTACACCGCCTGTGGGAGAAACGCCCACTACGATGCCGCTAAGCTCCATGGGGTCCTTGAACTCACCCTGCACGCGCAGTGCATAGGTGTCGCTACCGATGTCGAAGTTACCACCAGGGATGTTGCGGTTCTCAGCACCGATGAGAGCCGAGATGCCCTCAACGCTCAGGTTGTAAGCCTCCATGCGTATGGGGTCGAGGTAAACGTAGATGGCACGCTTGGGAGCACCTGCGATCGATACCGAACCCACACCGTCGACACGTGCCAGAGGATTGGCAACGTTCTCGTCGAGGATTTTATACAGACCCGGCATACTCTCGTCGGCCTGAGCCGAGAGCAGTACGATAGGAATCATGTCGGTAGAGAACTTGAAGATGACAGGCGTGCCGGCATCGTCGGGGAGGAAGCTCGATATCATGTCGAGCTTATCGCGCACGTTGTTGGTGAGCGCGTCGATGTCGTAACCATACTCAAACTCAAGTGTGATGATAGAGATGTTCTCGCGAGAGTTAGATGTGATGTGCTTGAGGTGCTCAACCGAGTTGAGTGTGTTCTCGAGCGGACGCGAGAGGTTTTGCTCAATATCCTGCGCACTTGCACCCTGATATGAAGTCATCACAAGGATGGTGTTAGTATCGATATCGGGATACAAGTCGATAGGGAGTTTCTGTAGTGAGAACAGACCGATGATAGTCACCGCCACAAAGATGAGGATGACCGTTACCGGGCGTTTCACTGAACTTGAATATAAACTCATAGTGTGATACTATTTTAAGTCGTTATTGTGTGTGTTAAGTTTACTTGTTGTTGTCAAGGGCCACCTTAGCGCCATCGTTGAGGCGTGACTGGCCAGTAACAACTACCTGTGCACCGTTTTGCAGGCCGCTCAGTACCTCGTAGCGAGTACCCAAACGACGGCCAAGCTCTACTTGGCGGAACTCAACAGTACCATTGCTGTTGTATACATAAACGAAGCGTACGCCACTACCCACCTGCTTCTGGATAGCTTGGTCGGGTACTACAACACTCATTTGTGAACCGAAGTTGAATGTTACGCGAGCAAACATACCTGAGTGAACGCGGTTGCCACTGTTGTTGATGGTAACCTCAACCTGGAATGTGCGGCTTGCGGGATCGATTGCGGGGTGGATAAGGTAAACCTTACCTGCAAATACCTCGTCGCCATAGGTGTCGAGCTTAACCTGTACGGGCATGTCCTTCTTAACCTTGGGGAAGTCGCTCTCGTTAACGTTGATGATAACCTTGAGGGGCTGTTGTTGCTCAATCACGAGGATGGGCAGACCACCGGGCAGGTCACCATTGTTGTAGTTCTTTTGTGTTACCACGCCGCTCACGGGTGATGTGAGAACGGTGTTCTCGCTCATGGTGCTGAGCATGCGCTGGCTTGATTGGATAGCGCGAGCCTGTGCGTCATAAGATGCTTGCAGCTGGTCAACGGTTTGTTGTGTACCGCCACCTATCTTTACAAGTTCCTTAGCGCGGTCAAGGTCACGCTTGAGGTTTGTGAGCTGGATGCGCTGCTGGTCGATAGCAGCGTTTTGAGTTGCGATGTTGATGTCGTCGAGGATAACGACACTCTGGCCGGCACGCACTGTGCTACCCACGTCCACGAGGATACGCTTGATGCGGCTGCCGTTGTTTGAAGCGATGTTGTTGGTCTTGAACGCCTCAACAGTAGCTGTGTACTCGCTGGTGAGTTGTACATTCTCTTGATACACGCTTTGCACTTTCACGATGGGCAACTCCTCCTGAGGGCCTTTCTGCTCTTCCTTGTTGCCAGTGCAGGCTGCGAGCATCGCTGCAGCCATTGTGAGGGCTAAAAATTGTTTTGTCTTCATTATGTATGATGTTTTTTGTTATTATCGTTGTAGTGAGAGGATGTGTAAAAGTTTAATCGTTTACCCCATTATCCTAAATCTCCTAAAATCCTAAAATCTTAAACTCTTAATTTCTTAAACTCTTAATAAATCAATTAGCATACTGGCTGTTGCCCAGTACATACTCGAGGTCGCTGTCGGCAACGAGGTAGTTGAAGATGGCCTGGTAGTAGCTCAGGCGGGCGTTCATCAGAGCGTCGTCGGTGTCACGCAGTTGGATAAATGATGCTGCACCTATCTTGAAGCTCTTGTTCATAATTTCGCTGGCCTTGGTAGCTTGCTTCACACCTGCGTCGTTGCTCTCGATTTGCTTGAGACTCTTGTTCAGGTTGTCAATTTGCACCTGTACCTGGGTGTGGAGTGAACGCTCCAGGTTATCGCGTTGCCACTTCATCTCGCGCACTGCGATTTCGGCTTGCTTCTGCTTGTGGTAGCGTTGGCCGCCCTGGAACAGGGGGAATGCCAGTGTGAGACCCACACTTGACATGCTGCTCCAGCGGAAGTTCTTGAAGGGGCTGCCGTTGCTCATAGAGTTCCACATATAGTTGGCACTACCAGTGATGG
>JAGHTV010000176.1 GCA_018065165.1 Candidatus Sodaliphilus fimicaballi
CCATAGCCTCGACAATGGGTACGGCACGCGGCACTACGCACGGATCATGACGGCCATGAGGATGCAAAGTCACAGTATTGCCATCGCGATCAATGGTCTCAATATCTTGCATGAGTGTTGCCACGGGCTTAAATGCAACTCTAAAGGTGATGGGAGCACCGTTAGAGATACCGCCTTGAATGCCGCCCGAATGGTTGTCAACAGTTGAAATCTTACCATTGACGCAAGCAAAGCGATCCATCACCTCACTGCCATGCATTGCAGCAAAAGCAAATCCATCGCCATACTCAAACCCCTTGGCAGCATTAATGCCTAGCATAGCAGCGCCCAATTGGGCATGCAGCTTATCAAATACAGGTTCGCCAAGGCCAGCCTCGGCACCAGTTATCACACAAGATACACATCCGCCCACCGAGTCGCCTGCAGCACGAGCCGAGAGCACCTCTTGCTCCATAAGCGAAGCAACAGCAGCATTGGGGCAACGAACAACATTGTTGTCTATTGCAGACAAGTTCAGTTGACTGTATGGAGCATCAAGAGTAGCTTTACCTATCTGAGAGGTGTAGGCAACGATATTAATGCCCAATTGCTTTAACGCCTGCATAGCAATGGCTCCTGCAACAACGCGAACAGCTGTCTCGCGAGCAGAAGAACGGCCGCCACCGCGATAGTCGCGCAAGCCATACTTTGCATCGTATGTATAGTCGGCATGCGATGGACGGTAACAATCCTTAATCTCGCTATAATCACTCGAATGATGATCCTTATTGCGAATGATGAAACCTATGGGAGTACCAAGAGTAACACCCTCGAAGATACCAGACAGAATCTCGACCTTATCATCCTCGTTACGCGAGGTGGTCACTGCAGACTGGCCTGGACGACGGCGGTCAACAAAGCGTTGAACCTCATCCATATCCACCTTTACCCCTGCAGGCATACCATCGATAACACCGCCTATGGCAGGTCCGTGCGACTCGCCAAATGTTGTAACCGTAAATATGTTGCCAAATGTATTACGCATATTATTCTTGGGTTTGTACAGTTAAATCAACAACCTGGGCACCCACATAGGCAACAAGCTCTTGGGGCTTCAACTTGAGTTGCAGTCCACGCTGACCGGCACTCACATAGATGTAGTCAAAGTCGTTGCAAGTTGTGTGGAAAAATGTAGGGAATGGTTTCTTCATGCCAATGGGAGTACAGCCACCGCGTATGTAACCTGTGGTAGCCAACAAATCCTTCATAGCTATCAAGTCCACCTTCTTGTTGCCCGACACCTTTGCCGCCTTCTTGAGGTCAACCTCGTCACAACCAGGAATGACACACCCGAAGTGACCAGTTCGCTCGCCAAACAGCACTAAAGTCTTGAACACGCGATGAATATCCTCGCCCAGTTGCTCGGCCACATGCCCTGCCGCCAAATCATTCTCGTCGACCTCATAAGGTATAAGGTCATAAGCAATCTTCGCTTTATCGAGGAGTCTTGCAGCGTTTGTTTTGGTTATCTTTTTCATTTCTTTTTCACTTTAATTGCAAAAATACTCAAACTTGCTTACCTTTGCAAGAAATTAAGAAGATAAAACGATGAAAAAATTAATTTTAGGCATTGTCATTGCTTTAGCAACAATCAATGCAACACAAGCACAAACTCCATTCTTTGGAATTGACCAAAACAAAGTAGTATCACTTGTCAGTCAAGCTGAAAAAATGCCTCACGACAACGCAATACTCATCATCAGCACCACATTCCAGGCATTGAGCAATAACCCAAAAGCCTATCGCAAGGCATTAGACACCGTACTTCCACGACTGAGCGAACCCACCGACTCAATGCACAACGAGGAATTGTATATCGCAGTCTTGAAGCACGCAGTAAGCTCACTGACCCTAACAAACAGCGAGAAAGAATTGCCCAAGGCACTCCTCCAGCAAGCGCTCAAGAACAAAATTGGGGATATCGCTACCGATATCGACTACGTAACAACTACTGGCAAGCAAGACAAATTGCTGAATAATGACAATAAATTCACCCTCGTATACTTTAACGACCCCGACTGTGACGCATGCGCCAAAGTTAAGGAGAACCTCAACGCATCAGAGACAATCAAGAAGGCCGTCACCGACGGCAAGATGCGCGTAGTGGCAATAAACCCAATGAGCAACGAGAAGCTGTGGAAGAAAGCCTCAATGCCCGAATGGGTTGTTAACGGTTGGAACAAATCACAAACCATTAACAACGATGGCATTTACGAACTGCCCACACTACCCGTATTCTTCTTGTTGAGCACCGACAACACCGTGGTTCTCAAGAACGAGGCAAGCCTGCAACGAGTTGAGAAGATTGTTGACAAGGTTCTTAATGGCAACGCAACAGCTGCCGAAGACATTATCAAGAACATCTTTAACGTGAAATAAACCCACCCATATAAATACAAAGCAAAGGCTCGATGCATGCATCGGGCCTTTTTTATTTAGCATTTACAATGACCGTAAAATATCAAAAAACGCGGACTTTCAGCCCGCACAAGTATTATTCATCCCATTCCGAGGCCTACGCTCGCTTTCACTCGCTACGACCCCGGTTATAGTTCGCTTACACTCACAACACGCGCTTTTAGCGCTATATTAGAAACAACGGGGACAATAATATTGTTGCTTATTTTATATCAGTATTTATTATTTTGCCGAAAGAAGCAGGAAGTCGGTTGAACCAGGAGAGACTCTGAAAGCATCGGCAGCACGCAACCCTAGCACCCACACTATCTTTCCAGCAGCCTCCATTACCCACACGGTCTTCTTGCCTTCGGGAGACAATTTTGCATCGGTAAACAGGTCACTCAACAACTTTACTCCACGCATACCGAAGGGGCGAATGCGATCGCCACTACGCCAGTGTCGCAGCACAACTTTTGAACAAGAAAGCAACTCTTTGCTGAAAGCTACAACACGTTTTCCGTCGCACATCGACGGCGAGAATGGAACTTCGCTAGTAGCTTCAACTTCGAGTATATCTTTAACATTGTCAAGGTTGGTAAAATCAATTAAAATCTCTATCTCGTCAACATTATTATACTTCTCAATTATAATATATTGACAATTTAAACTTAAAGTATAAGTTGAAGTATGGAAATGCTGCCCCGACGGCTTGCCCGACGCAATAACATTAGCCACAGTTTTGCACTGTTCAAAGCCGAATCCATATTGCTTGAACAAGTCAAAAAGGAGCAAAGGAAGTTTGCTAGTTTTGAGCGAGAGTATGCGTTCTATCGAGTACTTGTCCATGCCTTTTTCATGAACAACCAGACTGCATTTCAAA
>JAGHTV010000016.1 GCA_018065165.1 Candidatus Sodaliphilus fimicaballi
CATGCTTAATAGTGGAACTATGTATCGTTCTGCTGGTAAAGGATTTGTCCGCATGAACATAGCTTGCCCACGTGCGCAGGTTATTGAAGCATTAAATCGTATGCTCCCTGTTTTTAAGCAGCTGGTTTGATAGATCTATTTTTTTAACATAAAAAGGGGATAACTCAAGTGAGCTATCCCCTTTATCTTTGATTATTGAAAGATTACTTCTTTACTGTTTTCTTTGCTGCTGCCTTTTTTGTCACTGTTTTTTTGCAGGAGCTTTCTTCTCAGGCTTTGCCTCTTCCTTTTTAGCGGTAGCTTTTGCCTTGTTTGTAACTTTCTTTACAGGTTTCTTCTCTTCCTTTTCTTCTTTGAAGTCACCGGTAAGATCTTTAACGATGTTGTTGCGCATCATTTCAACTTCACGGTTAAGTGCTTGAATCTCTTTTTCCTGGTTCTTGATAGTAAGCAAGAGGGCATTGAGTTCCTCGTTGTCAATCTCGGCAGGATATTGAGCCTCTACACGAATCATGAAATCGCTAAGCACATTCATATAGTTAGTGAATGCTGTATAGGGAGAGTCGTAGGGACTGTAGTGTGAGTGAACTGTACCATCGCTACTGTGCTTGGTGCTCATATAGAAGAAATGGTCACTTGCCTGCAGGTAGTTCCAGTCGAGTTTGATGCGCTTGTCTTGGCATAGACGCACGCGCTCGCCAATAGAGTAGAGTTTCTTAACTGCTTCCTGTTGAAGCGTATTTCCCAACCACGCACTTGTATCGCGAGCTTCGTCGGCCCATGAGATGGGTGATGGAATTGTGAGTTCGCCCACGGGCTTGAGCTTTGCAATTACTTCACTTGGAGTCCAGAATTGAACACCGCGCTCAGCTGCAAAACGAGGAAGTGCCTTCATGAAGTCAAAGATACCGCTCTGTTGTGATTGCAACTCGCCAAATGTCTCATAGTTCATGAACAGGTTAACTAGTTGCTCTTCTTGGGGAAGCGACGCAATCCAGTCGATATATTTGTCGGCTGTAAGAGGATAGCTTGCCCACTCTGTATTGCTGAAGCGGAATGAGATATCATCGCTAAGTTTCGAATTCTTAAGCAACAGTTTCAACTTGGGTGCTGATGCTGCATTGTACAGGTAGTTAGGTGATTTCCAACCCAAGATGTGCTTTGCACCGTCAGTGATAGCGCCCTTGAATCCCATTGACGCAACTATTGCAGCGATGTCATCGCTATAGATGAGCTCTGTATTGCGGAATACTTTGGGCTTTTGGCCAAAGAGTTGATAAATTTTCTCATCGTGAGCCTTTACTTGAGCTACAAACTCCTCAACATCTTCAAGTGCCGAGAGAGAGTGGGCATAAGTTTCGCTAAGGAATTCAACGCAACCAGTAGCGGCTAAATCCTTCATAGAGTCGATAAACTCAGGAACATATTGCTCGAGTTGCTCAAGTGCAGTACCACTTATTGAGAAGGCCACCTTGAATTTCTTGCCGTTTGCCTTAATCATGTCGAGCAGCATCTCGTTAGCGGGTAAGTAAGAACGATGTGCTATGCGAGTGATGATGTCATCGTTGGCAAAGTCATCATAGTAGTAGTGGTCGTTACCGATGTCGAAGAAACGATAGTTCTTCAGACGGAATGGTTGATGTATTTGGAAATAAAAGCAAATTGCTGCCATAATAATATGTCTTTATTTGATTATTAGCTTTGTTATTTATCGGGTTGTGCGATTACATGAGACGCTTGTAAATGTCAATTACCTTAGCGCCAGCCTTTTTCCACACAATTTCATTGACTTCCTTGAGTCCATGCTCACGCAATTCGTTATACATTGCAGGATATGTGATGATTGAGTAGATGGCATCGGCTATAGCATTGGTATCCCAATAGTCTACCTTGATTACATTGTTAAGGATCTCGGCGCAACCACTTTGCTTTGATATGATTGAGGGAACTCCCATCTGCATAGCCTCGAGAGGAGAAATACCAAATGGCTCACTTACCGATGGCATGATGTAAACATCACTGGCCTTGAGCATTTCATATACTTGTTTTCCTCTCAGGAATCCTGCAAAGTGGAATCTCTCTGATATGCCACGACGAGCTGCAAGCCTGATCATTTTCTCCATCATATCACCGCCACCAGCCATTACAAATTGTACATTGTGCACCTTTTGCAATACTTGTGCTGCAGCCTCGACAAAGTATTCAGGTCCTTTTTGCATTGTGATGCGGCCCAGGAAGGTTACAACCTTGTCGTGCTTGGGTGGAACTTCTACATTGAGCAACTCTTGGCTCAATGGCTCCACTGCATTGTGTACTGTTGTAACCT
>JAGHTV010000141.1 GCA_018065165.1 Candidatus Sodaliphilus fimicaballi
CTGGTCGTGGTGGCGACACCCCCGTATTGCATGGCAAGACTATCGCAGTTGTGGGTGGCGGTAATACCGCAATGGACTCAACCCGCACAGCGCTGCGTATGGGTGCAGAGCGCGTAATCTTGGTTTATCGCCGTGGCGAGGACGAGATGCCCGCACGCCGCGAGGAGATAGGTCACGCCAAGGAAGGGGGCGTTGAGTTCATGACTCTGCACAACCCCTTCGAGTACATTGGCGACGAGAAGGGCCGCGTAGTGGATATGAAGGTGCAGCGCATGGAACTGGGCGAACCCGATGCATCGGGACGCCGCTCACCCGTACCCGTTGAGGGTGCCGTTGAGGAAATTCCCGTTGATGTTGTTATCGTAGCTGTGGGCGTATCACCCAACCAACTCGTGCCCCGCTCTATCGAAGGCCTCGAGATAAGCAAGCGCAACACCATCGTGGTTAACGAGGAGACCATGCAGAGTAACGTGAGCGACCTCTATGCTGGTGGCGACATCGTGCGTGGTGGTGCTACAGTTATCCTGGCTATGGGCGATGGTCGCCGTGCCGCTCTCAACATGCATGAGCAACTGAGCAAGTAAATCTTCACATCACAATACTAAGCGGAGTGTCCTAGACTGAGGGCACTCCGCTTTTTTTTGTATATGGGTCATAATACATAATTTAATCTGTTGTTACCAGCTTCTAGTGAGGGAGGGGTTCGTAATTGAGACAAGCGTAATATTTTTTTGGACAAAGACACATTAATATATAATAAATGATTGGTAACTTTGTAGCATGAATAAAAGCAAATGCATCATAGCTGCAGTTGTGGCACTAATTGCCAATGCAGGACAAGCACAAAACGCCACCAAGATAACCCTGAATCAGGGCGTGAAATATCAGACAATCGACAACTGGGCTGCCAGTGACTGCTGGACAGCTGAGTGGGTGGGTCGCTACTTCAGCCAGTCAAACAAGGAGAAGGTGGCCAAGTGGCTCTTCAGTACCCGCATGGACGCCAACGGCAATCCTACAGGTATTGGTCTGAGTTCGTGGCGAGTAAACCTGGGAGCAGGTAGTGCAGCGCAAGGCGACGACAGTGCCATCGAGGATGAGACACGCCGTGTGGACTGCTTCTTGCAGGCCGATGGTACATATGACTGGAGCCGCTGCCCCGGACAGCAGTACTTCATGAAGGCTGCCAAGGATTATGGCGTGAACGATTTTGTGCTGTTCTCTAATAGCGCTCCTGTACATTACACTAAGAATGGCATTGCACATTGCGACAAGACAACTGGCAGTGCCAACCTGAAGGACGACTGCTATGACGACTTCGCTGAGTTCCTCGCAACCACAGCCAAGCACTTCACCGACGAAGGTTACAACATCACCCACATATCGCCCGTCAACGAGCCATCATGGGACTGGCAAGACAATAGCCAGGAAGGATCGCACTGGACTAACGCCACCATTGCCAAGCTAGCACGCGAACTTAACACCAGCATCACTTCTCGCAACCTGAACACAAAGATGCTAATCCCCGAGGCAGTGGCCTACACCACCCTCTCGGGACTGTTCTCGGAGAACCAACTCAACGCCTTCTGGAGCCAGTCATCGAGCAACTATCTAGGCGACCTGCCCTCGCTGGCCCCCATCGTGGCAGCACACAGCTACTGGACATTTGGCACTAACTACGAGCTTGAACATGCACGCACCACAGCATGCGACGCTGCGGCAAAGTATGGCGTAAAAATTTACCAGACCGAGTGGAGCCTTCTCGACAACGCTCCGTCAAAGAACACCGGCTTCCCCGAGGGCGGATATGACGCTGCCACACGCACCGACATCGCCTTGTTTATGGCTAAGGTGATACAATGCGACATGATATATGCCAACGCAGCATCATGGAGCTACTGGACAGCAATGGACCGTGAGCAATGGGGACAGAAGGACCGCTTCCACCTCATACGCATCAACGCAAATGGTGATACTGGTTACGAGAGCTACGGCTCGCTTGCAGCAATGGTACCGTATATGACGACATGACGCTGTGGGCACTGGGTAACTTCAGCCTGTTCGTCCGCCCCGGATACCAACGCATAGGGATGACTGGAGCCGACGAGATCAACGGTCTGCTGGGTTCAACCTACTTGTCGCCCGACGGCAAAAAGATGGCTATAGTAATAGTTAACACTGGTACTAGCGAACGCACCATCACGCTCAATGCCGAGGGAATTGACCTCAACGGCTACACAATCAACACTTACATTACCGACATGTATCACCGCCTGCGTCGCGACCTCTCCCTTGCCCCCACTTATCAAGGCGGCAACC
>JAGHTV010000025.1 GCA_018065165.1 Candidatus Sodaliphilus fimicaballi
TAATAGGGGATTGTAACATTCAGACCATTGATTTCGGGATACTCGCTCAACAGTTCCATAAGCTTGTTCACGTCGTCAATGTCAAAGTTTCTATATTCAGCATTGATGTTTTCTGAGTCAAACTTATTGTTGAAGTACCCCTGCGAGAATGAGTGTCCCAGTGGATGACCTATAAGGCCGTAAATTATTTTTGAATCTGGTGTGAACATATAGTACAATCTTTATTAGTCACAAAATTATGAAAAAACACCGACTTAAGGTAAAAAAAACGCTCTTTTTTGTGTGTTGATTAGCTATTTTGCTTAATTTTACGCATTATTCTCAATATAGACCTACAGTGAAACGCTACCTATTTATATTAATAGTATTCTTTTTGGCTTGTGCCGCACCTTGTGTGACATTAGCTCAAAGTGCGTTTACTGTAGTTGTCGATGCTGGCCATGGTGGTCGCGATGTTGGTGCTCGTGGTGTTCATGCACTCGAGAAGGATATCAACCTTGATGTTGCACTCAAGCTAGGCAAGATGCTTGAGGCTGCTAGCAATGTCAAGGTAGTTTATACTCGTACCGACGACAGTTTTGTCGACTTGCAGCGTCGAGCCTCTATTGCTAACGAGATCAAGGCCAACCTCTTTATCTCCATTCACTGTAACTCAATGAGTCAGCGCACATCGTGGCGTGACAAGGTTTCGGGCTGTGTCACCTATGTGATGGGTATGGATGCCATGAACGAGAACTTGCGTGTAGCTCAACGCGAGAACTCGGTAATTTCTATGGAGGAAGATTTCTCCACCAAGTACCAGTCATTTGATGTCAACTCGGCCGAGTCTCACATCATCTTTGAGTTAAACCAGCAGCGTCACCTGCAGCAGAGCATCCAGTTCGCCCAAGAGGTACAGCGACAAATGGTAAAGGTTGCAGGTAGGGTAGACGCAGGAGTACACCAGGCAGGGTTCATAGTCCTGGCCCACACGGCAATGCCAGCAGTATTAGTCGAGATGGATTACATCAGCAATCCCGAGATTGAGCAGCTCCTCACCTCACGCGAAGGCACCACCCGCATTGCCCAAGCCCTCTATACCGCCTTCATCCGTTACCGCGACTCGCAATAACGATTCTTGATAACAAGAAAATCTGTCACTGCATTAACTGCTTTGTGCTTTCTGTGTTTTTTGTGAGAGGTTTATAAATAATCAGTGAGATTCGCGAGATCTGTACTCGGGATAATACAGGACCACAGATTAATCCGATAGATTATTTCTTTAGGGGATTCAAATCCGATTTAACAGATTATTGTATCACAAGACTGTGATAAAAGGAAAGGACGACAATCTGTTTAATCTGATATAAAATTCCCTTTTTCTGTTTAATCTGTGGTTTATATTAGACATAAGAACACAAGGACATAAGAATTATTCTAATTTAATGGAGGTTTGCTCGGTTCTGCCAATAAAACAAATTCTTGTAATTTTGGATAATTTAATGGAGGCTCGCGCTCCCGTGCCCGGCGGTTTTGCCGTCGGGGAGTATCGTGCTTTCAGTGACTTCTGTGAGAGCTTTATAAATAATCTGTGAGATTCGTGAAATCTGTGCGAGGGAATCGCAAAAGGTGCTATAGCTTGTAGGTTAATGACAGGATTACCGAGCGTTCTATGCGATTTTTGTGTCCTTTGTTGGCATGCTCGTGATAGTCGGTGTAAATCGTCACATCGTCCCACGAACCGCGCAGTAGGTTACTACCCGACAACTCTACAGTGAACTTGTTGTTGAGCAGGTTCTTCTGGATTGCAGCGTCGAGTTGGAAATTGCCTTTGTAATACCTTACATTGCGGTCGCAACCCTTTGAGTGCCAGTTGCCATTAAGGCGTATGCTCCAGTCTTGTGGCAGTGTGAAAGTATTGAACCACTGCACCTCGTATAGTGGCGAGTTGAGGCATGTGCGACCGTCACTCAGCTTTATGTTGAACCATTGCTTGTGTGAGTGCAGTGTGAGCGTTGGTTTCCATATGCCAAACTGAGGTGTCAGGTTGATGTTGAAATCGAGTGCGTTGTAGTTTTTCCCATTGAAGTCGATATTGCCGTCGGTAGTATGACACAAGGGGTCGTCGTAATGACGATGGGCAGCGTTGACCTCCACCCATTTCCAGGTCCAGTCAAGCACAGTGCTACTGATGCGCTCGGTGAGTAGAAGGTAGTCTGATACCCTGAACGAACTGCTTATGTGCACCTTAATGTTTGCCATATTCACTTGATTGTAACTGCGTGCATAAGACAGGCTGAGTTTTGAATTGCCCAGTTTCACCGCTGCCATTGCATTAGGGTAGAAGTGATGGTAACTGCGGTCAAACTTTACCTCGTCAAATAGGGAGTATTTCAAGCCTTCGTCATCGTCACAAGCCTCATATTTGAAGCCAATATTCTCGTAACGCAGGCCGGCGGCAAAA
>JAGHTV010000038.1 GCA_018065165.1 Candidatus Sodaliphilus fimicaballi
GTATATATATTTTTTATTGTGTAGTCGCTGTCAACCCTCGTTTTACATGGCGATTACTTGCCCATATCGCAAAATAAGATTACCTTTGTAACAAATAACTAACAACAAAACACTATAGCAAAAGTGGGACTGATTTTAGGAATTGATGTGGGTAGCACCACAACCAAGATTGTAGGTCTGGAAGACGGTAAGGTTAAGTCTCCCATGTTTATCACCGCTAACGACCCCATTACATCACTGTTTGGGGTATTTGGAAAGTATATTTACGACAATAAGATAGAACTGGCCGATATAGAACATGTGATGATTACCGGCGTGGGTGCATCGCGTGTTACTACACCCATCTACGGCCTGCCTACCACCAAGGTCGACGAGTTCCTGGCCGATGGTCTGGGTGCTCGCTTTACCTCGGGCCTCGACCGTCTGGTTGTGGTGTCGATGGGCACGGGTACGACATTTGTGCGTGTCGATGGCGACAGCATCAAGCACCTGGGTGGCATTAGCCTGGGTGGTGGCACCTTGCAGGGCCTCGCTCACATGATGGTGGGCACTGGTCACATCAACGACATCATAGAGCTGGCCAATGATGGCGACAGCAAGAACGTAAACCTGCTCATTGGCGACATTTGCAGCAACGACATCGAGGGACTGCCCATGCATGTTACAGCATCTTACTTTGGCAAGGCACGCACCACACAGGCCAGTCGCGAGGATGTTGCCGACGGCCTCATTCACATGGTGCTCGAGACCATAGGCTGCTGTGCCTACATGTCGCAGATCAATGGCGAGGGTGGCATCAGCGACTTTGTACTCATAGGCAACATGACACGCCTGCCGCAGTGCAACAAGGTGTTCCCCACAATAGGCGAGCTCTATGGCATCAAGTTCATAATACCCGAGCATGCACAGTACTGCACAGCAATAGGTGCTGCACTGGCTTATAACAATAAGTAATGGAACAGGAATTTGCATCGTCACTGCTCGAGAACGCAGTCAACTCGTTTGCTTCGTTGCCCGGCATAGGTCGCAAGACGGCCTTGCGACTCGTGTTGCACCTGCTCAAGCAAAACGAGCAGGACGTCACGGCATTTGGCGAGGCAATCATCAACCTGCGTCGCGAGATACGCTACTGCACGGTGTGTCACAACATCAGCGAGACCGAGGTGTGCCCCATATGCTCATCGCCTGTGCGTGATGCCTCAACGGTGTGCGTGGTCGAGAATGTCAAGGATGTGATGAGTATTGAGAATACACAGCAACACAGCGGGTTGTATCATGTGCTGGGCGGACTCATCTCGCCCATGGACGGCATAGGTCCGCAAGACATTGAGATTGACAGCCTGGTAAAGCGCGTGGCCGATGGCGGCGTCAAGGAGGTGATACTGGCACTAAGTGCAACAATGGAAGGCGACACCACCAACTTTTACATCTTCCGTCGTCTGGCACAGTACCCCGACGTAAAGATAACCATGCTCGCTCGCGGCGTGAGCGTAGGCAACGAGATAGAGTACACCGACTCCCTGACACTGGGACGCTCAATACTCAACCGCACACTGTTCAGCGACACACTCTCAACCAACCAGTAAATGGATTAATCGCCCCCCCCTCGATAACTCGCCCCCTCGAAATCTCGAATCCTCGATTAACCCCTTAACCCAGTTAACCC
>JAGHTV010000404.1 GCA_018065165.1 Candidatus Sodaliphilus fimicaballi
CCATGTGACTAAGTATTTTGAAATGATGATATTGTGAATAAAAGGAATTATATTTTGCTCGCTGTAGCGAGCTCATTTTGGCGAAGCCTTATTTTTACTCGCTAATATATAATGGCAGAGCTTGCTCTGCATTGCATTGCAAAATGGGGGCAAGACAATAATATTATTGGCAGGCCCCCATTTGGTATTGCAATCAATCTAATTGTATTATTTATTAGAGAGATTTTCTTTGCGAGAAATTTAACGGTGTTGACGGGTGAGGATTTGGCGGAGGAAGGGGATGAGCTCTGATGCCATCTTTTCGTGCTGCTTCATCGATGGATGCCATGAAGCTCCATAACCCAGTGAACCGTCTTGTGTACTCATGTCAAAGTGATAGTATTCAACACCTTCGGCATTCACGATATTTCCCACATTGTCAAGTGCAACCTTTTGCTCCTGCAGAGGTTTGCCTGCTAGCATCGAACCTGTGAGTGCTACAATCTTGGCCTGAGGTTGTACTGCGTGCAGGTGACGGATGAAGGCAAGATAATATTCCTCATATGTCTTGATGTCATACCCCTTTGTGCTCAAGTCGTTAGTACCCAGGTTGACGCATATCACATCGGGACGATACTGCTTGAAGTCCCACAATTGAGTGCTGTCGAGAATACAAGTGTAGTCGTACCACTTAGTCATTGTGTTGGGCTTGTCTTTGCCTGCATAGTTGCGATAAACGCCTATGCCCGAGCGTGCTACACTCACTTCTTGAGCGTTGAGGGCACGAGCTGTGAGTGCTGCGTAGGTAAAGTAATGATTCTCGGTTGAGTCGGCAAATGGGTAGCTCTTGTCGGGTGCCTCGTTGCCATAGCCACAAGTGATACTGTTGCCAATGAACTCCAACTTCAGGTCGGGCAGGCGAGGAGCCTCGGCCAGTGCGCCACCTTCATGAACCTTAAATCCGCGGAACTCGGGACGCTTAGCGTAGCCCTCGTAAACCAGCGATACCTCGACCTCGTGCAAACCTTCGCCTAGACCCTTAGCCAGAGTGACAATAGAGTCCTTGTCAACAAATATCTTGTGAGGATTTACGCCGTCTACGATTACCTCAAAGTAACCGCTGCTGGGTTTCATGATCATGTCAATGCCACTGCCAGTAAACGCAGCCTTAATCGATGTGCCGGGGTAAACAAATAGGTAACTCAACGGGTTAGTTTTGTTGATGCGGCCAGTGTAGGCTATCTTGTTGCTGCTGGGAGGCACTATGCCATTATTCTTGAGCAGGTGTTGGGTAAGCTCGGGATCGTTAGTTGTGATGAAGTCGGCACCCATCTCGATGCACTCTTCCATCACATTGCAAGTGTTTACTGTCCACACATTCACCATGAGGCCCAGGTCGTGAGCTTCCTTGTACCACTCGGGGTGCTTCTGCATTACGCTGTAGTGATAGTCAAGGCCAGCCGAGCCCAGTGCCTTGAGTTCGGCGGGCGACAGTTCGCCATTCAGGTAGTAAACCTCAGTGCCCTTGGGGGCAAACTTGATGAGGTCCTTCATACCCTCGAGTGAGAATGTGATATAAGTTGTACGCTTTTCAAGTCCTAGTTTCTTAACCATTTGCACAATCTTCTTTGCCGCTTTCTGCTCTTGAGCGCGGTCAGCGTGAGGCTTGAGTTCACACACGAGTTGAGTCTTCAGCTTTTTGCCAGTTTTGAGATATTGCTCCAGGGTGGGAATTTTCTCGCCATTCTTCAGCCGCAGGTTACGCACCTGAGCAGCAGTAGACTTCTGGATTC
>JAGHTV010000190.1 GCA_018065165.1 Candidatus Sodaliphilus fimicaballi
GCATGTATTTAAGCAGTGCTGCATAGTCATGTTTTTTCCTTTTCTTTTCTGACATAATAAAACCCCGAAAGTTTTTTGTCTAACTTTCGGGGTTCATATCAATCGAGAGACCGCCTTGTTTTTTCTATTCCCTTGGGCACTGTTGTGTCTTGTGGGGGGGTGGTTAGAGTGGGTTACTCGGCACCTTTGTTGAGGCGGCCGGCTTCCATTACGGGAATACCCATTTCGCCTGCGGGAACGTAGATGATGGTCTTGCCGGTGTTGTCGCGCTGGTAGCGTACCCACAGGTACTTGATGTAGTTGTCGGTGAGGCTGCCGTTCTCAATCTTGATTGCTGCTGCGGCACCCTTGGCACGCTCAATCTCGGCCTGAGCGTTGAGTTTCTCTGCCTCGAGGTTAGCCTTAGCCTCTTGAATCTTGATTTGGCGGTTCTGCTCTGCCTTAGCCAGCTCGGCGCGGCCCGACATTTCCTGTTGCCATACATTATAATAAGGAACTCCAATGAAAAGTCCCAGTGCTACCACTGTACCTGCAACGAGCAGGCTGATGACGTGCTTAAGTTGTAATTGATTGTTCATAATAAATATAATTTGTTGTTTTTGGTTTAGATTTGCAAATTTCGTGCCAAATTTCCATTGTTCCAAAAATAATGAGTGATTTTGTATCGAAATTCAAATTAATCATTTACGACAGAAACAAAGCCGCTCGGGGCTCCGGGCGGCTTTTGTTGTATCTTGGTTGCGATTTACAACCTTGTTGTGTATGACATTACGATTTGTGTAAACGTGTGGTTGAGTGTTGATTTCTTGATATGATGATGTGTGTATTTATACGATGGTGAACATCGTGTCAAGTTTGGTGACTTTGAGTATTTGCATAATCTCGGGGCGTACACCTTGCAGAGTTACCTGTTTGCACGATGCCTTGCGTATTAACAGCAGCAGACGGATTCCTGATGAACTGATGTATTCAAGTTGGGTTACATCGATGGTTGTGTTCATATCTTTAAGTTCGGGTGTGATTTCTTGTACTTGTTGTGTGATAGACTGTGCAGTTGTTGTGTCTAATCTGCCTGTGAATGTAAAAACGAACTCGTTTTCCTTTTTTTCAATTTGGAATGCCATAGTAGTATATTGTTATTGTTGAATTTGTTACAAAATTAGTGATATTAGCAATATTAACCAAATATTATAAACGATTAATGACGCACTTGATAGGTAATAGCGATAAATTTTTATCGTGCGTAGCAAGTATATCGTGGAAAAGTGCTAAATTTGCATTAGAATAAACAAAACAGACAGATATGAAAAAACTTTTATTAATCGCGACTGCTGCCCTCATTCTCGCATCTTGCAAGGGAGGCAGCGAGACTGCTACCGAGCAGGAAGCAACAGTACAGGTGTCTAAAGAGTATAACTCGGCCGACCTGGCAATGCAAGAACTTAAAGGTCAAGTAAAGTCAATGGAGTATTACACCTATGAGTGTAACGAGCAAGGCGAGAATCCAGAGGCCGAAGCTCCTGGGTATGAGCATATGAAGTTCTATTTCAACTTTGACGAGAAGGGCACTATGACTAATGGATATGCCTATAACAAGGATGTTCCAGGTCCCAAGTTG
>JAGHTV010000488.1 GCA_018065165.1 Candidatus Sodaliphilus fimicaballi
GTCCCGAAATAAAGATAGGTATGATAAGGGCAAGCGTTGTCAACAGCGAAACAAACGATGAACTCTGGGCCGAGATCGAACAAGCGGCACAAGATGTATCGCAACAATATGAACTGCTTGCCATCAACGCACGCCCCGCAATTGCAGGTACACGCAAGTTATACAAATCACTTGGCAAGGATCCAGGTCGCTATCGCGTGGCCAGCGAGCAACTGTGCCGTCGCATCATTAAGGGACTAGGCATATATCGCTTAACTACACTCATCGATGTAGTAAACCTTGTATCGATAAAGAGCGGTTATGCGATAAGCGGACTTGATGCCGACAAGATTCAGGGCGACACCCTCACTCTGGGTGTGGGTATGAAAGACGAGGAATATCATGGCATAGGCCGCGGATTGCTTAACATAGAGAATATGCCCGTTTATCGCGACGAGATAGGCGGCATTGCTACACCCACAAGCGATGAAGAACGCACCAAGTTTACCATTGACACTAAAACCGTGCAAATCAACATAAACGCTTTTGCTCCCGAGATGCCAATTGAACAGGCCGTTGACTGGATGGTTCAGTTACTCGAGAAATATGCACAAGCAACTAATATCGAAACCAAAATAGTATGAAGATAATTACGATTAAAGGCGGCACATTGAGTGGCCGTCCACTTGACGATGTAGTAAAATGTCTTGAGGACGGAGGAATTATCATCTACCCTACCGACACCGTATATGCACTTGGCTGCGACGCAATGAACAACCAAGCCATTGAACGTATTTGTGCAATCAAAGAGATGAAATCGGCAAAGACTAATCTTTCAATCATTTGCAGCGAAATTTCAGAGGTTACCCAATATGCAAAGTTTGATAACTCGCAGTTCAGGATGTTGAAACAGAATCTTCCCGGTCCTTTCACTTTCATATTGCAGGCACTCTCACGCTTGCCCAAGGCTTTTAAAGGTCGCCGCACAGTGGGAATACGCATCCCCGACAATGAGATAGCCATTGCTATAGAGCAAGCGCTGGGCAAACCCATCCTTACAACATCGGTCGAGGGTCCTGATGACGACTACCGTTGCGAACCAGAGCTTATTGCCGAGACCTACAAAGGAAGCGTAGATATAGTAATTGATGCAGGCCGAGGCCAACTAGAACCATCTACGATTGTAGATTGCACCAATGGTGAACCTGAAATCGTGAGACAAGGTAAAGGAATTCTAGAATAGACTTTTCACAAGTGAGATGCGGTAGCGTTTCCCTTTAATTTTCGCCTTTTGCAATATGTCAAGAGTTTCGTTGATGTTAGCACGAGGCACAGCAACAAGCGAATAGTGATCACGCACATCAATAATACCTATAGCCTTGGCGTCGACCTGAGTGTTTTTAGCTATGAAACCCACTATATCACCCTTAGAGATTTTCTCCTTCTTGCCAGCCATAATATATAGTGTTGCCATAGTCGCTTCGATGCACTGGCGAGAGAGCGTTGCAGGTATATGCCATTCATCGTTATAGGTGACATAATCTTGAATTGATTCCTCTGGGCCAACTAGGATATAGACATCGCCTGTAGCTTGCTGGCGAGCTGTGCGACCATTGCGATGTATGAAGCTCTCTTCAGAGACAGGCTGATGGTAGTGTATAATGTTTTTCACATTATTTACATCAAGACCACGAGATCCCAAATCGGTAGTAACAAGCACGGGATAAGTACCATTGTGGAACATAGCCAGAGCCATTTCACGACTTTGCTGATCAAGAGCTCCATGATAACCTCCTGCAGCTATGTGATTGCTAACGAGAAATGATTGAATACGCTCTACAGCATCACGATAGTTGGCAAACACAATGGTTTTGCCTTCGGGTAACGATAGCAATAATCTACGCAAAGATTCAAGTTTATCCTTTTCATCACTCACAACAAGCCAACTCTTGAGTTTGGGAGATTGTTGACCAACCAAATAATTCAGAGTAATGAAATCTTTCTTCAGGCGCAGGTAATCAGGCATCTCGTCGATCATTGTTGCCGATGTTAGAATGCGGCGAGAAAGATTGGGCATACGCTTGACAAGTTTCTTCATCTCGTCTTCAAAGCCCAATTCAAGCGACTTGTCAAACTCATCAAGCACAAGCATTGCCACATTAGTAATGTCGATATTGCCGCGATTACAATGGTCAAGCAATCTACCTGGAGTAGAAACGATGATTGACGGCGTTACAACAAGAGAAAGACGCTCATCCTCAACATTGTGTCCACCATAACAACAAGTAACCTTATGACCAACTGCAAGCACACGCAATATCTCGTATATTTGCAATGCAAGTTCACGCGAGGGTACAATGATAACTGCCTGTAATTTCTCTTCCTTGCTATCTTTCAACGATTTAAGAAGGGGAATACTGAATGCCAGCGTCTTGCCACTGCCCGTGGGAGAATATAGTATAATATCAGTTTTACTTGACGAAGCAACACCAACGACTTGCTGTTGCATATCGTTGAGTGTGTCTATTTTCATGCGTTGCTCTATCAAACGCAATACTTCTGATTCTTTCATTAGTCGTAATGTACTTTAATTTCTGTGCAAAGTTAAGCAAAACCCAAGAATTATGACTACTTTTGCAAATATTTAATAACAGAACAAGCAACAATATGAAATATAGCGTAATTGTAATAGGCGACGAATTGCTCATTGGGCAAGTTACCGACACTAACTCGGGCTTCGTAGCTCGCACTTTTGCTCCCTATGGCTGGCAAGCACAACATGTCAAGGTTATATCAGACAACGCACACGAGATCAAGAAAGCAATTGATGAAGCATTTGCAGTAACCGATGTCGTACTGATGACTGGCGGCCTAGGTCCCACCAAGGACGATATAACCAAACCAACTCTATGTGAATACTTTGGAGGAGAGTTAGTGCTCGACAAGGATACCGAAGCCAATGTACTTGAGGTAGTAAACAAGCGTGGTATAAAGATAAACGAATATACACACCTGCAAGCTATGGTACCCACATCATGCCGTGTGATACAAAATCGCGTGGGCACTGCCCCACTTATGTGGTTTGAGAAAGATGGCAAGGTACTGGTTTCAATGCCAGGAGTGCCATTTGAAACACAAACAATGTTTAAGGAAGAGGTTCTGCCACAATTGCTCGCCCACTTCAACAACAATATGCACATCGAGCATCACACAATGGTTGTAACAGGTATCATAGAGTCACTGCTTGCAATGAAACTCAATGATTTTGAATTAGCTCTACCCCACTACCTGCATCTCGCCTATCTGCCTAAATCAGGAATTATCAGGTTGCGTCTCGACGGCATGAATGCCGACAAGGAACTGTTGCAGGCAAGTATGTCGCAGGCAATAAAGCAACTCCACGACACGCTTGGTGACCTCATCATATGCGACGAAGACCTGCCACTAGCCGCGATACTTGGCAATACACTGCGTGAAAAGGGGTTGACTATGGCAAGTGCCGAGAGTTGTACAGGCGGCAACATTGCTCACGAAATAACACGCATAGCAGGAAGCAGTGAATATTTCACAGGATCAGTTACCTGCTATGACACAAAGGTTAAGATAAACCAACTAGGCGTACCACAAGAGGTAGTTGATAAATACACCGTAGTTAGCCAACCAGTTGTAGAACAGATGGTGCAAGGCGTATGTGACCTACTGGGTTGCGACTGCTCGGTTGCAACA
>JAGHTV010000083.1 GCA_018065165.1 Candidatus Sodaliphilus fimicaballi
GTATAGTCGGTGGTTATCATATTCGAGAATCTAGATGAATGATGTGTTGCACGAGCATGAGGTCGCGTATGTCGGCGCGTGCTATTTCCATGTCGTCATAGTCGGGGTTGGCGCTGCGCAGGGTCACCATGGCGGGGTTGTCGTTGCGTCGCACATACTTGAGCATGCGATAGTCGTCGAGGATGCCCACATATATCTGCCCCCAGAAGATGTATTGCAGGTTGCTCAACTCCCTGATGGCTATGTAGTCGCCGTTGCATATCACGGGACTCATCGAGTCGCCGCTCACCCTCACGATGCGGCATCCGGTATTGGTGACATCGGGCAGGTTTACCCAGCCCACAATCTGGTCGTCGGCAAACATGCGCGAGCGGGGCATCGTGCCGGCAGTCACATCGATGGCATATACGGGAGTGCCCTGCTGCAGCGAGCCGGAAGCAACTGTCACGGGCGATGCGATGGCCGACTTGGCAAAGGGCAGGTCGTTGCCATCCTCGAGCCACTGCTTCGACACGCCCAGGTTCACCACCAGGCGGTTGATGAGCGAGTCGCTTATGGGGAGTCGTCCGTTGAGATATTTTGATAGATTTGAAGTGTCAACATCAATCTTGCGGGCAAAGTCCACCTGACGGTAATTGAGTTCTTTCATCAGGTACTTGATGCGGTTGATAATGTCAATATCGGCCATAAAGTGAGTGATTAGTGATTTATGTGTTTTCTGTGTTGTGGTTGCAAAATTACCACAAATTATGGTAATAAGCAAACGCCAGATGGTGATTTTTACCATTAAACACCCTAAAAAATACAACAAATGCCCTTGTGGGTGTAAAAAGCTGGCCCAAAACCTTTCGCGCGTGAATAATTTATAGTATATTTGCAAGCTGAAAAGTTATGTAAGGGACTCACTGCACTTTTTTGTAGGGTGCGAGAGGGCTCCTTGCGTTGCAGTCACGTTAATATAGTGCGTGCGGGCGCGCTACGTGCGCGAGGCTGCTTAGTGATGAAACTGAAAGAAATTAAAATAATTGAAATAATTTTGTCAGCGTAATCAGTTAATCAGTTGTTTAATTAGACAAAACATAAAATAATAACAAATAAAAACTAAAAACAAATGCAAACTAAAGGTTTTATCAAAGTCATTACATTTCTGCTGATTTTGATTTGTGCTTTTTATCTGTCGTTCACATTTGTGTCTAATCACTACCAGAACGTAGCAGAGCAAAAGGCACTGGCAGCTGCAGGTCTGAAGACTCCCGACACTGCAAACGAGAAGTATCGTGCCGCCCTCAACGAGTACATGGACTCTCTGGGCAAGGAAACTGTATTCCTGAACTATTACACTTTCCAGCAGGTACGTGAAAAAGAGTTAGGTCTTGGTCTTGACTTGAAGGGTGGTATGAACGTAACTCTTCAAATCTCTGTTCCCGACATCTTGCGCGCGTTGTCTAACAACAACCCCGACAAGAAGTTCAACCAAGCCATCGACAATGTGCTCAAGAACCAAGCCGCTCAAGAAAACTTCGTGGCTTCATTCTGCAAGGAGTATAAGACTCTTGCTCCCGAAGGTTCACTGGCACAAATCTTCCGCAACGTTGAGAAGGTAAAAGAGAACCCCACTGCAAGTGATGCTCAAATCCAGACCATCCTCGAAGACGAGGTTGAGGGTATGGTTGACAACTCTTACAAGGTGCTCCGCAACCGTATCGACCGCTTCGGCGTTGTTGCTCCCAACATCCAGAAGCTCCAGAGCACAGGTCGCATCCTGCTCGAGCTCCCCGGTGTTAAAGAGCCCGAACGCGTGCGCAAGCTTCTCCAGGGTGCTGCTAACCTTGAGTTCTACGAGACATACACTGTAGCTGAAATCTCAGGCGCTCTCAACGCTCTCAATGCACAGGCTGCTAACGGTCTCGTTGCTAAGGCTGAGGCCGACACAACTGCTGCCGACAGCGCTAAGGCTGAGGCTGCTCCCGCTGCTAAGGCTGCCGCTAAGGCTACTCTCGCCGAGCTCACTGGCTTCCAGGGTCTCGCTCAAGCTAACCCCGGTTCACCCGTTGTAGGTTATGTAACTATCAGCGATACTGCCGAGGTTAACAAGATTATCCATAGCGAGGTTGCTAAGGTTAACCTTCCCGCCGACCTCAAGCTGGCTTGGACTGTTAAGCCCGAGCAGATGCAAGGTGGTCAGGATGTATTCCAGCTCGTAGCACTCCGCACAGTCAACGGTCAGCCCGTTCTCAACGGCGACGCTGTAACTCGTGCAAGCAGCGAGTTTGACAACCTCCAGGGTCAAGTAGTTTCAATGCGCATGAACGACGAGGGTGCTCGCCAGTGGTCACGCATCACAGGTCAGAACATCGGTAAGGCTATCGCCATCGTTCTCGACGACCAGGTTTACTCATTCCCCAACGTTAATTCACAAATCGACGGTGGTAACTCACAAATCAGCGGCCGCTTCACAGTTGAGGAGGCTAATGACCTTGCTAACGTGCTCGAGTCTGGTAAGATGGTTGCACGCGTTAACGTAGCAAGTGAGAGCGTTATTGGTCCGTCACTGGGTCAAGAGTCAATCGAGAAGGGTGTTACTTCATTCATCGTTGCTCTCGTACTGCTCATGATCTTCATGATGTGCACTTACGGTCTCAAGGCTGGTAACATCGCCAACCTGGGTCTCATCATGAACCTCTTCTTCACAATCGGTATCCTCGCTTCATTCCAGAGCGTGCTCACACTGCCTGGTATCGCCGGTATCGTGCTCGCACTCGGTATGGCTGTGGATGCTAACGTGCTCATCTTCGAGCGTTGTAAAGAGGAACTTCGCGCCGACAAGGGTCTCAAGAGCTCTATCGAGGATGGTTATGCTAACGCATTCTCAGCTATCTTCGACTCTAACTTGACTTCTATCATCACTGGTACAATCCTTATCCTCCTTGGTTCAGGTCCTATCCGCGGTTTCGCCGTAACATTGGTTGTAGGTATCCTCAGCTCATTCTTCACTGCAGTATTCGCTACTCGCCTCGTGATGGAATGGTGCGTAAACAAGGGCTGGTTCGACGGTATGACATTCACTACAAGCCTTACTAAGAAACTCATGGAGAACGTTAAGTTCGACTTCATGGGCAAGGCTAAGAAGACTTGGGGCGTTGTTGCAGTATGCGTTGTTATCTTCGCAGTTCTCTTCGGCGTTCGCGGTTTGAACCGTGGTATCGACTTCTCAGGTGGTCGCAACTTCGTTGTTCAATTTGACCACGCTGTTTCAACTTCACAACTCGAGAGCCAACTCGCTCCCCTGTTCGAAGGCGCTAACACTTCAGTTATCACTATCGACAACGACACTAAGGTGCGCGTATCTACCAACTACAAGATCGAGAGCACTGAAGAGGGTATCGACGACGAAATCATGGATAAGCTCTACACTGGCTTGAAGAGCGAACTTGGCACAATGACTAAGGAAGACTTCAGCACAAGCAACGAGACTATCGGCGTTGTATCAAGTGAGGTTGTAGGTCCGAGCATCGCAAGCGACATGACTCGCGAGGCTATCTGGGCTGTATTCTTCTCACTGCTCGCTATGGCACTCTACATCCTGCTCCGTTTCCGCAACTATGCGTTCTCACTCGGTGCACTTGCAGCTGTAGCATTCACTTCATTCATCGTTATCGGTTTCTACACATTGCACGGCTTGTTCCCCTTCTCAATGGAGGTTGACCAAACATTCATCGCTGCAATCCTCACCGTTATCGGTTATCAGGTGAACGATACCGTGGTTGTATTCGACCGCGTGCGTGAATACCGCAAGCTCTTCCCCAAGCAGGATCAATACGAAACATTCAACAAGGCACTTTGCAGCACATTGTCTCGTACAATGATGACTTCAATCACTACCTTGCTCGTATTGTTCGTAATCTTCTTCCTGGGTGGTGAGTCAATCCGCAGCTTCATCTTCGCGATGATCCTCGGTGTTATCATCGGTACATGCGCTTCACTGTTCATCGCATCTCCCGTAGCTTACCTGCTTGCTAACCGCAAAGCAAAAAAGGCTGCTAAGTAATTCAAGTTTCGGCAAGTAAATAATAAGACGAAACATATAACACCCGTTAGGGGACGCTCACACCGAGCGCCCCCTAACTTTTTTATATAAACTGAAAGAACCGAGCGAAGCGAGCTTAACAGTAACCGAGCGTGGCATTAGGGCGTCATGTGCCCGACGGTTCCATTGTCGGGTTCATCATCCTCTTGTTAACATAACAAAAACAGCAATAAACCCCTTGTAGAGGATGGGGCTCTGGCCCCTGATGTCATGAACACATGATTTTCCTTCCGAGCAAGCTCGCAGATAAAATCCTGCGCTCAT
>JAGHTV010000206.1 GCA_018065165.1 Candidatus Sodaliphilus fimicaballi
GTTACAACCTCAACCTTGAATGAGAGAGCAGTGGGGTTGAAGGTAACTTTGTACTTACCGTTGCAAACCATCTTGTAAGATGCGTCGCTGTTGGTTGAGAGTTGAGTTGTTACGTCGGTAGCAACCTCAACGTCCTCGTTAGCCTCGAGGGGACCGAAACGGAATGCGTTGATAGCATCCCATGAGCCCTTAGCACCTGTGAATACGAAGTAGTTGTCGCCTACAAATTCAAACTCAGTTGAGTAGTTGTCAGCTTCGCCTTCTTCCTTAACGAGTTCAACGGGGTTCTTGGGATCCCAGTTGCCAAATGCTGTACCGATAACATAGTACTTCTGAGCGGGCTCCTCGGTTGCAACAACTGTCATTGTGCGAGCAGTCATGTCAACAGTTACCTTGTAGTAACCTTGAGCAAGCTCGAAGCTGTAGTCAGTACCCTCGTCGCCGAGTGTGATAGCCTGACCGAGCTCCTCAGTTACGCTGTACTGGTTGTAGATAGCACCGAAACGATAGGGAGCGATACCTGACCAGTTAGAAGCAGTCTGAGAGAGAGCCTTGGTGAAGCTGAAGTTAGCAGCGCTATCAGCGATAGCGATCTCAGCAGTGTAAACTACGTCGTCGGTAGTTGTCATCTTGGTACCCTCGTTGGTGTTCCAAGCCTGACCGTTGATTTCACCCATGATGTACAGGCCGTCGGGAACGATTTCTTCGGGCTTAATCTCACCGTTGGGGTGAACTACGAGTGTGAGTTCCTCAAGGTTGAAAGTGAGGGTGTAGTTACCAGCAGCCTCAATGAGGAATGCGTTGTCAGTGTCGATACCCATCTCGTTGCAGGCGATTTCCTGGTCAAAGTTGGTAGCGTTGATAGCATAGTTGTTCCAGGGAGCAGCGATGCGATAGTCGTGGATACCGTCCCAGTCGCTTGAAGAAGCACCCAGTTGAGTAGTGAAGCTGAAGTAAGAGCTTGCCTCAAAGTCGTTAGTGAATGTAAAGATCTTACCATCGGTAGTCTGCATGGGAACAGCTGCGCTGGGATCCCAACCTGTACCTGCACCGCACTGGCCCAGGATGTAAACACTAGCAGCTTGCATGCCAAAGATTGATGCAGCAGCTAAGCAAAGTGAAGTAAATAATTTTTTCATTTTTTTAGTTTATTAAATTGGTTAATAATATTATTATAGGATTAAGGTTGGCCCCACATGAGGGGCCAACCTATTATAGCCTTTATTACTCCTCAACAGCCTGGAAGTAGAATGACTTCAGGATGTCGTTGAAGATTACCTTGTAAGTACCTGCAGTACCACTGATGTCGGCACCAGCAGAAACTACACCCATGGGGAAACCGCTGTTACCCCAGTTGTTGTCACCATCCCATGAACTGTTAGCGCAGAACTTGAACTTGCAGTCGGTTGCAAATGTCACTGTTAAGCTCCAGTCGTGGTTCTCGAGAGTTGCGTTGGTAGTCTCGGCAGTCATGAGGTCCTCACCGGGTGACCATGGGTTGACTTGCCATGAACCGGGGATTGCCATTGAAGTGTAAACAGGGTAAGTGTCATCGAGCTTCTCGTAAGAGATTGTGAGGCTCTTAACATTGAACACAATCTTGTAGTATCCAGGAGTGAGACCGGGTTGGAAGGGATTGATGTTAGCCTTAGCGGTAGCATCGTCGGCGCTAACGATAGTGCCGTCGGCCTTGCTTGTACCGATAACGGGATAACGCTTGCCTTCTTCCTTATAAATGTAGAATGTAGAAGCGTTGTCGAGCTTGCAAGCATAGATGAGCTCCTCATAGTTAACGGGGTTGGGGAACATAGCCACGCAAGAAGATGCGAGGTGGCTACCAGTACCGTTACCCACGCAGTTACCGCTGATGTACCATACCTCGGGAACGGGAACGGGAGCAGTAGTAACAGTGAATGTACAAGTCTCAACCTTGTTAACAACAGCCTGACCGTTGCATGTAGTGTAAGCAGTGATGGTCATGGGAACAACGCGTTGCTCGCTCGCTGTACCATAAAGCTTGATTACAGCGCTTTGAACCTCATCGTCAAAGGCCTCGCCAAGCATATTAACGGGAACCTTAACTGACTTGGTCTTGTCGGCATTGTGGAATTCGCAGTTGTAGATAGTAGTTGTATTCTCTACATTAGCCTTAATTGTGGGAACAAAAACAGGGATAAGACCACCTGTTTCGGGGGTTACGTTGAAGTCAACAGCAGGTGCACTAGCAGCGGTGAAAACTACCTCATAGGGAGCCTCGGGTTCATTGCCCAGGGGGTTGGCCCAATCCTTGAAGTCCTCAGTACATGAAGAGAGGAGACCGGCAGCCAATGCTATTGAAAATATTGATAAGAATTTTTTCATAAGTAGTATAATCGTTGTGTTCTCTCGCGGTGGGGACTTCCTGCAAGGGTCGTCCCCGCCTGAGAGAAATGTTTGTTATTACTTAATCTCGCCGGTATCAGTTGAGAAGTTGAGATAGAGTTTCTGACCAGCATTACCTTCAACGCGAGTTTGGTCGTCGCCTGTACCACGGTAAGAAATCTTCTTGCCGTCGAGGCCTACGATGAACTCGCTCTTCCACCAGTCAAAAGTAGGAATCTTAACATAAGCGCGTACACCACTTGAGGGATCGGCATTGTTAGTAAATTCGGGAGATACAAACTCGCCATCGGCAGTTGTGGGAATCTCAAACATACAGCCTTCTTCCTTCTCGCTCCAGTCGGCCTTAGGAGTAACAGTACCCATGAGCCATACCTCGGGCTTGTTGAAGGTTACGGTGTACTCGATGTCGCGGCCTACAACGTTGCACTTAACGATCATCAGGTACCAACCGGGCTTGCTTGATGCAATGTTGCCACCGCCGTCAACGATCTCGTCGCCGAGTTCGCTCTCGGGATCGATAGTAATGCCAGCGAAGCCAACCTCGCCACCGTCCCAAGCAGTATTAGTATTGAACTTGATACCGCTATCGTCGATGTAAACAAGGTGCCACAATACCTCAGGAGCACCCCAAACTTGAGCCATGCTAACGCACTTGCCCCAGTCCCAACCGCAGAAGTTACCTACTACGTAGAGAGTCTCGGGAGTCTGTACGGGAGGCAATGAGAACTCAAGGTTAACGTGCTTGAGCGATACAACGTTCGACTTGATGCGAGTTGTCTCGATTACGTCACCAGTGGTTGCGGTCATTACAGCCTCGGCCTGGAAGTAAACCTCAAGAGTCATGGGGAAGTCCTCCTCGGTCTTGCCGTGAGCTACCATCAAGTCGGTAAGTGTGCTTGCCAGTGTGGCAGCATCGAGGTCAAGTGTAGGAGTCTTTGAGTTAACCTCAAAGTATACCTTGTTGCTCATGTCAGCCTCGGTAGCAATCCACACATTGTAAGTTGTAGCAGCGGGGAAGCCATAGTTGGGCTGGCTGCAAGTGAGTGTGATAGTCGATGACTTTGCCAGGTCCACAGTTACATTCTCCAGGGGAGAAGGATTGAGCACAAAGGCTGTGGGCTCTTCCAGTACGGGGTTAGAGCCGTTGTCATCGCTACATGCTGTGAACAGTGCGAGACCGCACAGCATCAGTAATGTTGATTTGATATATTTTTTCATATTATCTTAATCTCAAAATTATTGATAATTGCGATGAATTACTTGTAACCATCGTTTTGCTTAAGGTTCTTGTTAGCAACGATGTCTGATGAGGGAATTGCAAATACGTTGCGATATGCCTCAAAGTTGCGGCCAGCGTACTCGCCACCCTTCCATTGCCAGTTGTAACCTGTGTTACCGCCAAACATGTTGAAGCGGATGAGGTCGGTACGACGGTGACCCTCGAAGTAGAACTCACGGCCCCACTCATCAAGGATGTCCTTGAGAGTCTTAACCTCCTTGGGAGTAGCGTTTGCACGGTCACGGAGTACTTTAACCATTTCAGTTGCTTTGGGCCATTGGCCTTGACGTGCAGCAGCCTCGGCAACGATGAGGTAAGCCTCAGCCTTACGCAGCATGAATACGTCCATGTCGGGGTGAGTTGCGTCGCTTGTCATGCTACCGTCAGTAGTGAGGTTGTTGAACTTAGCAACAGCAAAACCTTGCTTGA
>JAGHTV010000530.1 GCA_018065165.1 Candidatus Sodaliphilus fimicaballi
TTTTGCAGTTGAGTGCGAACCGTCGGAGTACTCAGTCACAACAATGTTGATACCGGGTTGAGCCTCGCTAAACACACATCCAGCCACATTGTAATAGCTTACGCGTTTCACGGCCATTGTGGCATTCACATTCTCAACAGCAGTAATGATGTGGTCGCCCTTCTCTACATCAAAGTCCAGAGGATATAGCACGAAGTCATTGACAGGTACGGCTGTGTCCTTCATTGCTACCTTGGCAGGAGCATTGCTAGCTTTAGTGCGTTTTGTTACAACTGCCTTAAACTTATAAGTCACAGGCTTGTCGTTTACATACACATCTTTATTGCTGTTCAACTTGTCAACAATAGTTTTCACATCACTGTCGCTGTGCTTAACATTGTATCTCCAGTCAACAGTAAACTCACCCAGAAGTCCAGTAATTTCCTTATTAACCTCGTAACGGACAAACTTCTCGCCATCCCACTGGGCACCAATCACTGTACATACCTCTTCAGGCTTGGGATTGATCAGATAGTAACTGTGGTTCTCCTTGCCATCAAAATAACTAATGTTCTTAGTGTAGTTGGCATCATTGAAGTTTGGCATACAGTACAGGTTGCCCTTGCACTCCTCGGCCGTGGGTGTACCATCAGCTTCAAGACTACTTACGGTAATCTCATGAAAACCATTTGCCTTGCCACTATACACGCCAGTAAGCGAGCCAGCCTTGATGTAGAATGGTTTTGTGATGTCAATGTTAGGAACTGAGGTCAGGTTTATCTTAATCCAGTTATGTTCCTCCCAGTCATCCCACAGGTAGTTATCCACTTTGTCGCCAATTGCATCAACAACATTGTGCCAACCATGACCCACAAAATCTTCCTTGTCATTTCGTTCTACAAACTTCAAGTATGAGTCCTTTTCATCCTTTGCCCAAATCACATACTGGACATCGTCTGATTTTGTCTCGTCCTTTGCAACCACTGCAATCAGCTTGTCGGCAATGGTTACCACATGACCATCATAGTCATCACTATGTGCCAAGACATCTTTCAGGTCCAATGCTGCGTCAGGACCAATGATGTCAATGCTTGCATACTCCTCGTCCTGCACATCCTGAACACTGCTTTCGCCAATAACACGAATAACGATGTCATAAACATAAATTGCATTTGAGCCTGTATACGAGTCATCGGCCTTAACCTGAAACGACAGCAAATTGCCATTTGTGCCCTTAAATGGGCTGTATCCCGATACTCTTACGGTAACAACATCACTCACACTAGCATCTAGGGTGTGATTGTTGCTACGGGCGCTGTTCAAGTCAAACTGCATCTTTCCTGCATCATCGGTTACAATTGACAGTCCCTCGGGCAGCACCATCTTGAACGATACATTGGTAACCTCGGGCTGGTTCTCCAGATTCATGTCGACTGTCGCAATCTTGCCTGGCTCGATGTTAATATAGCTTTGGTCAAATGTCAGCAGGTTCTTTGCCTTTGGGCCAACAACTGTCATCGAGGCACTTGACTCATCCTGAACTCTCAGGTTGTTGTCGGTACGCATTACGATATCGGCCAGTTCTATATTGTGGTTTCCACAATATGAGTCATCAGCTTTAATCTGGAACGAGAGAATATTGCCTTCAAGTCCAACAAACGAAGCGGTACCATTTACCGACAATCCATACAGATACTCTGACTGCTTGTTAACTGTCAATACATGACCAGAAAGGCGAGATTCATTCATAACGAATGGCTTGTTATCTTCTCCAGTGACAATCGACAGTCCTTCGGGCAGCATCAAATCAAACGAGAACCTGACAACATCGGCCTGGTTTGCAAGATTAACATTCACAGTTGCTGTGCCTCCTGCTTCGATATTTACCGATTCTTGGTCAAATGTTACCTTATTGACAATCTCGGGACCCGTAACCTTAAATGTAGTCCAGGTTTCACCTTTAATCTTTTTACCTGCTGTTGTTGCAAAGGTTATGTCCTTCACATCAACCGTCTGCACGCCACCAAACGATGGGTCAGCCTTCAACTGGAAAGTAAGAATCTGTCCATTTCGGCCCTTAAAAGCTGCCGTTGAGCCACTATAAGAGATTACAGTTGTCTCTCCTGTACTACGAATGTTTCCCTCTACAATATGATCTTCGACACGATCTTCATTGAGTGTAAAAATCATTTTGTCTTTATCATCGGTTACTACCGATAGACCCTCGGGCAATAGCATATTGAAAGAGAAACCGGCAATGTCAGGTTGGTTTTCCATATTCACAGTAACGGTAGCTGTACCACCCGGAACAATCTCTACATCGCTGAACGACAATGTTGATTGTGCACCTTTTACAGTGAACGATGTTGAATTCTCGTCCTGGACCTCTTCGCCGGCAGTCGTAATGATTATTATGTCCGTTACATTAACAATGTAAGATCCATATACGTCACCCTCGGCTACGAGTACAAACGAGAGAATTCTACCGTCATTATCCCAAATCTCATCATTTGAGGGGCTAGAAACGGTTACAGTGTAGACGCCACCATCAAGACTGCATTTTGCGGTGTGGTCTTTCTCTTCAAATCGATAGTCGTTTTTTGAGACCAATGGTCCAGAGCGTCCGGTCTTCACTGTGACTCCTTGAGGCAGCGTCATCTTGAACTGAACACCCGAAACTCCGTCTTGGTTTAACATGTCGACATATACGGTCTGTTCTGTTGCTCCAGCATCAAAACTAACATCGGTAAATGTGAGTTTATTGACGGCTAGGGCCGAGGCCGTAACCATCAACGACAATACAAATAATATAAACTTTTTCATGTAAATATTATTTATAGGGGGCATCGAGCAATGCCCCCTAAATGTTCATAAATCAGATAACAACCTTAACAGCCTTACCACCTACGCGAACGATGTAAACACCATTCTCGACCACGGTGTAAGTGTTGCGACCTGCATTAACCTTGATTGTGCGGTTCATACCGTTAGCGCAGATGATTTGTGCGTCACCAGCGTCGGGAGTCTCAATCACGATAACATTATCAACAGTATAAACGCGAACCTCGCTGTAGATATCGCTGACACCAGTAACAACCGATACTGTCGATACTACATCGCTAACTTCACGAGAGTGACCATTAGACTCGGCAAGTGTGATATTGCTTAATACGAAATCGCCATAACCGGCAAAGCTATCATCTGCCTTGAGAGTGAGTTCGAGCAGTGCTCCCTCATTGCCATTAAAGTTGCTAGAGGCAAGGTTATATGCCAGCATTGTAACGCTACCGTCGAGCTTCTTGTTGGTCATGATTGAGTGACCATCGGCACGGCCAGTGAGACGAGCCTTCACCAACTCAACGCCGTAAGGCAAGTTCAGGTTCATCTGGAATGCAGCAAAGCCAAATGTGTTGTCAAGCGATACGCTTACAGTCTTCTCTTCGCCACGCTTCAGCGTGAACTCGTTAAAGAACATATTATCAACGCTTTCTCCCATGCGAGGAGCAGCAGCAATGTTAATATCCTTGCCCAGAGCGATATTTGCCACGAGAACAACATCGGTCACATTGATTGTAGCATCCTTGTTGACATCACCAGCTTCAAATGCAAAGTCTTCTACAAAATTGCCAATAGCCTTATTAGCAGTCAACAATACATCGGCAACATCAACCACACCATCGCTGTCAACATCACCTAGTAATACATGATTCTCGGTTGTGATTACTGTCTTGATGTCTGCAGTAGTATATGTCTTACCATTGCTCTCGGTGAGAACGATATTTCTATATCCTACAGTGTATTGTTGGCCATCTTTAACATCGGGGGTTGCAACAAGTCTAACCTTGAGGATAACGCCAGAGTGACCAGTAAATGGAGCTGTGCTTACCGAGTAAGCCATCACGCGACCATTATTGTACATGAGCGTATGGCCTTGACCACGGCTCAAGGTAATGTCATCCTTACCCTTGTAGTTCTTGGCAAGCACGAAGCCTTGAGGTATATCCAGGTCAAACTGGAAGGCAGCAATCTCAGCCTCATTGTTAAGCTCAATTTTAAGCTCAACAGTCTCTCCCATGCCACAAGTAAGTTCGGCAGGTACAGCCAGGTGGTTAGCAGCGGGAGTAACTGTAATAGTAGTTGTTGCCATTGGTCCATCATCAGATTTAGCTGTAATGATTGCAGTACCAAGGGAGTGAGCTGTTACAACACCATCATAATTTACAGTAGCTACCTTGTTGTCCGAAGAACTCCATCTGCAATATTTATTTGTAGCTTCTATAGGATCAAAAGATACTGTCAACTGAGCAGACTCACCTTCAACAATTGATATATCTTGCTGATCAATGCTTATTGAGCTCACAATCAAGGGATGAGTACGCACAGTTATTGAGGCACTTGCACCGCCGCCATCGGCTGCAGTTGCAGTTATAGTACATTCTCCACCCCAAGAATGAGC
The DNA here is from genome assembly GCA_018065165.1 of Candidatus Sodaliphilus fimicaballi. Lineage (GTDB taxonomy): Bacteria > Bacteroidota > Bacteroidia > Bacteroidales > Muribaculaceae > Sodaliphilus > Sodaliphilus fimicaballi. Next base: position 4,436 of record JAGHTV010000530.1, read on the forward strand.
TGTAATCACACCATTTTCATCTACCGAAGCCTCATAAGGATTTGAAGAACTCCAAATCACATTCTTATTTGCAGCAATCTCAGGGAATACTGTAGCCTTTACCGTTGTGCTACGAGTGTCTTCCAAGTCAACGAGATATCCACCATAATATTCGTCATAATAGCAATTAAGTTGTATTTCAGAAGCAAGCACATTGCCTTCTTCGTCAATCATGTACATATTCATAAAGTTACCCCAGTAGCTGTTTTTATAATCATCATAAGTCCCCTTGGGAATATACAATTCTGATTCAAAATAGCCAAATGGTTCAGCGCCGCCGTAATAACCCAATTCAATCTCTGGTGGTGTTGTTGCAAAGATTGTTATTTTTTTGAGCGATTCACCAGTACAGCCATACGGCTCACAATAGTTGAATTTTCCAGGAATAACTTTGACATTTTTGCCAAGCACAAGTTCTTCAATGGGCGATCCAGATAACACTGGTAGTTCTGGGTCGTCACCCATTCTCATACTCCAACTTGCATCTGTATTCACTGTCAACTTTTTCAGATTAGGCATATTGCTAAGAGCTGTACGATATATTACTTGTACACTTTCTGGAATAGTAAGTGATGTTATTCCTGTGTTTCTAAATACACCATCATAAATATATTCTACACTTTTAGGAATATTAATCTCTGTTAGGTTTGAACAACCATCAAATGCATAAGAATCTATAATCGTAACCCCACTAGGGATTTCTATAGATGTAAGCAACTTTTGCCCATAAGCCAATGCTACAGGTATCGTTTTAACACTTTCGCCAATTGTAAGACTTGTTAATTTAAAGTCCCTAAACCAAGCATAATCAGGCTGTGCAATGTCCATATACGTATCATAATGTATATACCTGACACTAGGAGCGTTATATGTAAGAGAAGAAACGCCTGTACAACCAAAGAATGCATAGTCAGCAATAGAAATCACACTTTCGGGAATAACAATAGATGTTAACCCTGTTTGATTATATGCTAAGCCCGCAGGAATATGCTTTACATTATTTCCTATATTCAAGTTGGTTAGACGGCAGTCCTTAAACCATATATATTGTGAATCAAAATCAATATAGAAATCAGTACCATAATCATTCCATACGGTTTCTATATGAGAATACTCAGCATTGACTGCATTGTAATTAACCGTTGTAATTCCTGTACAACCTGCAAATGCATAATCGCCTATCGAAGTGACTCCTTCAGGAATAGTAATGGCTGTAATAGCAGCACAATCTTTGAATGCATTTTCAGCAATGGCTGTTACAGTATATGTCTTACCGTTCTTATCTATAGTATTTGGAATCACTACTTCTCCTTCACATCCAGCTCCCGAAATAAGTGTAGCAGTTAGGTTTTCATCATTATAACTATATTGGAAGATTGCCTCAGGGTCACCTTTAACACTAACCTTAGATTTGCGATTTAAACCATTAGGTATTATTGGGGTATTATTTTCGATTCGAGAGACATTTCCTGATATTATTCCATCAGAATCAACTACTACAATTTCAGGATTAATTGATTGATGAGAAGAAAAATCAATTAATGACCTTTTAGAAATCTCATTACCTTTTACAGACTTATCATTTAAGTCATAGGCGCTTGCCGTAATGCCGTATAGCACTAAGGCGAAAAATAGTAAAAGTTTTGTTTTCATAAGAGAATTATTTAGTGAATTAATATTTGCAAAATGTTAAGTTACATAAAATGCAAAAGCTTAGGAGCCTATTTAATTAACCTAGAGCACATATAATTTGCAAGTTTACAAAGTTAATACTTTTTTACAAATTATCAAACGACTAAGGAAATAAAAATATAAAAAACACAATATCATATCCAAAAAATATATAAATCTAACTCGGTTATCTCAGTGTCGATGTGGATAAGGAAAGGTTTTTGAAAAATGTATATCATATATCTAAAAGGCGTTGATCCTAGAAAAACTTCTCACAACAAGGACATCCTATTACTGTAACAATTGCGGGTTTATTTCATGTTTTTTGCCTTGACGAGATAAAACCCTTAGGCAGGAAGGTGATGGAATGAGCACATGGTTTTATCAGGAAGCTTGCTTACTAGGAAAATCTTGTGCTCATGCCGTCAGAGGCGATAGCCTCCATCCTCGGCAAGGGGTTTTTCTTTGTTTTTGTTATTTTTTAAAGCGAGCCTCGCGAGCTATTTTTCGAGACTTCGATAGTTCGAAGTATCGATAATTCGATAATTCGATTCTTCGAGAGATAGAATCACAAAACCGGTCTTAGTAGCCCTGTTAGGGCGGTTTAGGTTTTCGTAGCGAAGCGATTTCGTATTTCGTAGGCCGCAGGCCGATTCGTCTTTCGTAGCGAGTTGCGCGAGCGTTTCCGTTTTCGTAGCGAAGCGATTTAGTTTTCGCAGCACGCGGCTGCGGGCCGTCAATACGAAAAAAGGAGAGCCGCAGCTCTGTCGCTGCAGCTCTCCGTTAGGGGGCGGTTACCTACTCTCCCACTTTCGCAGTACC
>JAGHTV010000490.1 GCA_018065165.1 Candidatus Sodaliphilus fimicaballi
CGAGGTCAAGAGCCTCCCAGTGCCGAGCCCTATCCCGGCAATTGAACTGAAAAGTATAGAGAAAATAAAAAACATAATATAAGATGAGAATTAATAAGATTGTTACATTGTTGTGTGCAATGTCAATTGCAACTGTGGCAAGTGCCATCGATGTAAAGTGGACAAGTTCGACCGACGCTGCCCGCTGGCAAGATGGTGGCGAGGTGGCTGTGGAAACATTTGACAGCGATGTTGTTTACGACGTCATGATTACACGCTACAAGCAGCAACCCGTATTAGGCTGGGGCGGTTGCTTCGGCGAACTTGGCTGGGATGCTCTGCAACTGCTCAGCAAGAAGGACCAAAAGCAAGTCATGCAAGAGCTCTTCGGTGCCGAGGGAGCTGCCTTTGGCTACTGCCGCACTCCCATAGGTGCCAACGACTTTGCCCGCAACTGGTATAGCCTCGACGATGTGGCAGGCGACTACGACCTCAAGCACTTCTCTATCAAGCGTGACAAGGGTTGCCTCATTCCTTATATCAAGAGCGCTCTCAAGGTTAACCCCGACCTCAAGGTGTGGGCTTGCCCCTGGAGTCCTCCCACATGGATTAAGAGCAACAAGAATTATGCTACTAAGGCCGACAAACTCAACGGCATGGACCCCAAGTTGATGGTTAAGACTGGTGCCGAGGATATGGTTTATCAGGACGAACGCACTCTCAACTTCTATGCTGGCTACTTCAGCAAGTATCTCACTGAGTACAAGAAGGCTGGTGTGAAGATTGATATGATTATGTTCCAGAACGAGCCCTATACTCACAACATTTGGCCCAACTGCTCATGGAGCCCCAAGGGCATTGCCAATTTCGTAGGCAAGTACCTGGGTCCCCGCCTCTCACAAGACCACAAGGATGTGAAGATTTGGCACGGAACCATGAATACAAGCAACTACGACGACCTCATGACAGTGATGAAAGATCCCGAGGCAAGCAAGTACCTGAGCGGTATGGGCTTCCAGTGGGAGGGTCGCGATGTGCTCAAGAGCATTCGTCGCACATTCCTCACCATGCCCATGATGTGTACCGAGAATGAGTGCGGTAACGGCAAGTTTGACTGGGCAGGTGCCGAGAACACCTGGCGTGCCATCAAGGACTATGTAGAGGGCGGTTGCGGTGTTTACATGTACTTCAACATGATTCTCAAGGACAAGGGTACAAGTTCATGGGGCTGGGACCAGAACACGCTCATCCGCATCGACTCAAAGACTCGCACCTATACGCTCACTCCCGAGTTCTACCTGATGAAGCACTTCAGCCACTTCGTGCCCGCTGGCAGCTACAAACTCAAGACTATGGGTAACGACGACAGTATGCTCGCTTATCAGCTCCCCGACGGCAAGGTGATGTTCTTCATGGCCAACTGCGACGACAAGGAGCACACAAGAAGTGTTGCTTGGAATGGCAAGGCTTTGAGATTCAGAATGAAAGCCCGCTCATTTAACACATTTATAATCTCTGAATAATTTTTACGATGAAGATATTCAATAAAATCGCAACAGTTGCATTGCTCGCAACAATGTTTCTCCCCGCGCTTGCACAGCGTGTAGAATGGCGTACCTCTACCGAGGGTAACTACTGGCAACTGGCTAAGGGCGTTAAGTTTGCTGCTGCTCCTGCACAAGACGCACAGGTGATTGAGATTACCGACAACCGCAAGCAGACGCTCGACGGTATGGGCGGATGCTTCAACGAACTCGGCTGGGACGTGCTGTGTGAGATTAGCCCCGAGCAGCGTCAGGACGTGCTCAACAAGCTTTTCAGCAAGGACGAGGCCAACTTTACTTATTGCCGCATGCCCATCGGCTCGAGCGACTTTGCAATGAACTACTACTCATTGTGCGATGTTGACGGCGACTACGATATGATCAACTTCAGCATCGCTCGCGACCGTCACATCTTGCTGCGCTACATCAAGGAGGCGCAGAAGGTTAATCCCGGCCTCAAGATGTGGGCTTCGCCATGGACTCCTCCCGCATGGATGAAGACCAACAATCACTACGCAAGCTCTTACGACAACGATAAGCCCAACCACAATGGTCTGCCCCGCGACAAGGAGCAGGAACTTGACCGCACTGGCCTGCGCATGGAGTATGGCGTGCTCAGGGCTTATGCGCTCTATTTCTCTAAGTTCGTACAAGCCTATGCTAAGGAGGGCGTGAAGATTTATGCTATAAATGTACAGAACGAGCCTTGCTCGCCCACTAAATACTCAAGCTGCCCCTGGAATCCCCAAGACCTTGCTTATTTTGTAGGCAAATTCATGGGCCCACAGTTTGAGAAGGACGGCCTTGACACCGAGATTTATCTGGGTACTTGCAACCGTGACAACCCCGACTGGAGCCGCACTGCTCTCAACGACCGCAATGCCAAGAAGTATTGGGCTGGCGAGGGCTTCCAGTGGGACGGTAAGGGTGCAATTCCTTACATCAACAAGGAATATCCTCACCTTAAGATGATGCACACCGAGGCCGAGTGTGGCAACGGCTCTAACGACTGGGGCGCTGCCGAGCACACCTGGTGGCAGATGAGTCACTACCTGCGCAACGGCTGCGTCGTGTTCTCTTACTGGAACATGGTGCTCAGTGCAGGCAATGTCAGCCCCTGGGGTTGGCGACAGAATGCTCTTATCTCGGTTGACCCCGCGAAGCAAACTGTTACTTACAATCCCGAGTTCTACCTTATGAAGCACTTGTGCCACTGGGTTAACCCCGGTACAGTACGCCTCGAGACTACCGACCGCGACGATGTGCTCGCATTTGAAAACACCGACGGCTCTAAGGTTGTGATGCTCGTAAATCGCAGTGGCGACGACCGCAACATCAGCGTTAAAGTGGGTGGCCAGTACCTCAACTGCGTGCTCAAGGCACACTCATTCCACACTGCTTTAATTAAGTAAGAGGTTAAAAGGTTAAGAGGTTAAAAGGTTAACGGGTTAACGAACAAACGGTTAAACTGTTAAACCTTTAAAAACAATCGACTATGAAGTTATACAAGAAAATACTCGCAATCGCTGCGGTGGCCACATTAGGCTTCACTGCAACGGCTCAAAACGAGCCTTTCCGTAATCCCAATCTGCCCATGCACGACCGCATCATGGACTTGCTGTCACGCATGACAATTGAGGAAAAAGTGTCGATGATGACTCACAACGCGCCTGCTATTCCGCGTTTGGGCATCGACAAGTTCTACATTGGTAATGAGGCCTTGCACGGCATTGTACGCCCTGGCAAGTTCACCGTGTTCCCCCAGGCTATCGCTCTGTCGGCTACATGGAATCCCGCTCTCATACAGAATGTTTCTACCGCCATCAGCGACGAGGCTCGCGGCAAGTGGAACAAGTTGGGATTTGGCAAGAGACAGCACGACGGTTCTAGTGACCTGCTATGCTTCTGGTCGCCCACAATCAATATGGCTCGCGACCCTCGTTGGGGACGCACTCCCGAGACTTATGGCGAGGACCCCGTTCTCACTGGTAACATTGCTATGGGCTTCGTTCGTGGTCTGCAAGGCGACGACCCTCGCTACATCAAGACAGTGTCTACCCTCAAGCACTTTGCTGCCAACAACGAGGAGCACAACCGTGCAAGCTGCAACGCCGTTATCAGCGAGCGTGACCTGCGCGAGTACTACTTCCCCGCTTATGAGATGTGTGTAAAGAAGGCCAACGTGCAGAGTGTGATGACTGCTTACAACGCTGTCAACGGCATTCCTTGCGTTGCCAATCCCTATCTTATCCAGAAGGTCCTCAAGGAGGACTGGGGCTTTGACGGCTTCATGGTAAGTGACTGTAGCGCACCCCAGTGGATGGTTACCCAGCACAAGTTTGTCAACGACTACGAGACTGCTGCTGTGCTCATGATGAAGGCCGGCATGGACCTCGAGTGTGCCGACAATGTATATACTCAACCCCTGCTCAATGCCTACTATCACCACCGCGTGAGCAAGGCCGACATTGACTCGGCTGCTTATCACCTGCTGCGTGGCCGCATGCGTTTGGGTGTGTTTGACGATCCCAACCTCAATCCCTATAACAAGATCAGCCCCAGTGTGGTAGGTTGCAAGGAACATCAGGAGCTCGCTCTTGAGACTGCTCGCCAGAGCCTCGTACTGCTCAAGAACGACAAGAACATCCTGCCCCTCAACCCCAACAAGGTTAAGAGCGTAGCTGTTGTTGGTCTCAACGCCGCTCGCTGTGAGTTTGGTGATTACAGCGGTACTCCCGTTAATGCCCCCGTAACTATCCTCGACGGTATCAAGAATCTCGTAGGCAACAAGGTTAAAGTAGTTCACTCTCCCTGGGTGTCTAGCTCAAGCGGTTACAAGCCCATCAGCAAGGAGTTCTTCCCCAAGGGCATCAAGGCTGAGTACTTTACTAATGCTAATCTTGAGGGCAGTCCTTCAACAACTCGTATCGAGGACGAAATCTACTACGATCCCGCTTCACAACCCCCCGATCCTGCTCGTTCATTCGCTCCCATGTCGGCACGCTGGACTGGCGAGTTGTGTCCCACCGTCAGCGGTGAGTACACCATCTCGCTCAAGACCGACGACGGTTGCCGCATGTGGATTAACGGCAAGAAGGTTATTGATGCTTGGGTAAATCGTCCCGCTGCCGAGGACAAGATTCCCATCACTCTCGAGGCTGGTAAGAAATATGACATCAAGATTGAGTATTTCGACGGTGGTGGTGATGCATTCGCACGCCTCTACTGGCGCGCTCCCGCTGTCGACAGCAAGCAGCGCATGGAATTCTTCGGCGACGCTATCAAGGCAGCCCAGTCATGCGACTACACTATCGCTGTGATGGGTATCGACAAGAGCATCGAGCGTGAGGGTCAAGACCGTTACACTATGGACCTTCCCGCCGACCAGAAGGAGTTCCTGCGTGAGATCTATAAGGCTAATCCCCGCACAATCCTCGTGCTGGTTGCTGGTAGCTCACTCTCAATCAACTGGGAGAAGGAGAACCTTCCCGCAATCCTCGACGCTTGGTATCCTGGCGAGCAGGGCGGTAACGCAGTTGCCGAGGCTCTCTTCGGTAAGTGCAACCCTGGTGGCAAGCTGCCTCTCACATTCTACGCTTCAATGGATGATCTCCCCGAGTTTGACGACTACGCAATCAACACCGGCAAGGGCCGTACATACCAGTACTTCACTGGCAAGCCCCTGTACGAGTTTGGTTACGGTTTGAGCTATACTTCATTCAAGTATAAAGATCTCAAGATTAACGCTGCTGGTAACGACGTGAAGGTTGACTTCCGTCTCGCAAATGCCGGCAAGTGCGATGGCGACGAGGTTGCTCAAGTCTATGTTCACTATCCCGAGACAGGTACTTACATGCCCATCAAGCAGCTCAAGGCATTCAAGCGTGTGAGCGTACCCAAGGGCAAGACACAGCTCGTTGAGCTCTTCATCGACAAGGACGACCTCCGCTACTGGGACGAGAAGACTAGCGGCTTCGTAACTCCCAAGGGTGAGTACCAACTCATGGTAGGTTCATCATCACAAGACATCCGCCTCAAGGGTACATTTACAATCGAGTAATATCCATAATCTAGAACTTCTAGAAAAACTAGAATCTCTAGAACTTCTAGAAACTCTAGCCCTCTAGAATATCTAGAAACTCTAGAGAATCTATAAAACAACACAACACTGGCGATTACCTCCATGG
>JAGHTV010000322.1 GCA_018065165.1 Candidatus Sodaliphilus fimicaballi
CCAGCATGACCTGGGCGAGTATGCCCAGTTCGATGTACTTTATCTACGGCAAGGCATTTGCCGGCTGCAGCAAGTTGGCAAAGGTGTATTATGCTCTTGCCGACCCCACAGGCCGAGTCATCAACAGCGATGCCTTCCCCAGCAACTCGGGCATGACGCTGTATGTCCCCAAGACTAATGCAAACTCGGTACACCTGTACAAGAAAATCTCTTCATTCTCTAAGTTTGCCACCGTCACCAAGTCAGAGCAAGCCTATGATATGTATTACAACACGGGCGAATATATGTGCGTCACCAGCTCCCCCGCCAAGGGCAAGAGCGGACAGGCCACCTTGGTGGGCTTCAACCCCAATGCGAGCAAGGTGGTTGACGGCACCCTGAGCCTTACCAGCAAGAATGTGAGTTTCGGTGGCTATACCTTTGCCGTGACCGCCGTTGCCGACAGTGCTTGTCGCAATATCACTGGCCTCAAGAAAATAGACATCGCTGGAGCATCAGCCCTCGCCACCATAGGCACAAGCGCATTTGCAGGCTGCACCGCACTTGAATCAGTCACACTCAACGAGGGATTGACTAAAATAGGCAGCAATGCCTTCTACAAGTGCAACGCACTGCCCACAATCCAAATCCCAGCATCGGTCACAAGCGTGGCAAGCAACTTCGTTGACCAGTGCACCAACCTCTTTTCTATTAGCGTGACCAGCGGCAATAAGAATTATATCTCAAGCAGTGGCATCCTCTACAACTATGGCGGTACTACCCTGCTGCGTTGTCCACCTGCATGGGCAGGCACAATTACCGACGACCGTTTCCCGACATACTGTCAGGAGGTAGCATCGCAAGCATTTGCCGATTGCAACTCGATTATCAATGTCTACTTGCCCTACGGCGTGAAAACGATAGGCTATAAAGCATTCTCGGGCAGTAGTGCAGTCCTTGTCAGGATTCCCAGTTCGGTAAGCACGATAGGTGATTACGCGTTCTATAACTGTACAAGCCTCTCTGACCTTTACATCAACGTTGCTACACCA
>JAGHTV010000268.1 GCA_018065165.1 Candidatus Sodaliphilus fimicaballi
CATGTATTTAAGCAGTGCTGCATAGTCATGTTTTTTCCTTTTCTTTTCTGACATAATAAAACCCCGAAAGTTTTTTGTCTAACTTTCGGGGTTCATATCACCATGAGCTGACCGTTTTTTATATGATTTTTCTTCTAGTCTATATTACTGCTTCTTGGGTTTGAGTGTAGCGTAGTAGTTGTAAGCTGTGCGTACTGCCAGTGTGATAGTGAGCAACTGGTGGTCCCAGTCAAACTGTGAACTCACGGGCCACAGACACAGGAAGCCGAGCAAAACAACGGTGTAAACGAGATATACCTTACTGTACCACGACTTCTTGCGTGCAGCAATCCACAATACCAATGGCAGGGGATTGAATACAATGAGATACCAGTTCCAGTGCAAGCCAAAGAGGCATGTTACCGTGCTCATGTACAAGAGCAGAAGGCCTGCAATACTCTGCAACGAGAACAACACAACATCTACTACACGCCCCACTCCATCGAGCCTAAATGCCAGTTGAAGTGCCGTCACAAGCACTACCAATGCAAGCACTACCAAGAACGCCACAATGGGAGTAATGGGCGTGGGCTTGGGAGAGTACTTAAGTGGCAATATGGTTGCAGGAGCCGACTTGAACACTGGGCGTGCAGGCGAACCATCGTTAGGGTTGATGGTTGAGTTGTTGAGCACTTCCATGATAAGCTCGGGCGAGATGCGCTGCTCGTTTGGCCAGTAAGTATCGCTTTCAGCACCCAGCAATGTCATGTTAAGGAACTTGAGCCACGGTGTGTTACGCGACAAGTATCGCACACCATCTCCATTCATAAGGAGCATAGGCTCAGGCCACTTGTTTACACTTAACTGTTCATCTATGAGACTCCACTCAAGCGGACACAGAGACATTGAGGAACAATTGTTTTGCAGGTAGTTAAACCTGCGTTTATCGCCATCGACCAAATCCTCGTCGAGCAACTGCCACAGGCGTTGTTGCTCGTGCAAGGTAAGGTTGAGTTCTACTTGCTTTACCTCGCGTCCCTCCTCGGCATAGTCTGCCAAAAACACTTGGGTGGGAAACGAGCAAAATCCCACGTTAAGTTCGCCAGCAAAGAATTGGAGAATATCCATACTGGTAGCTCCCATCGACATGAATGAGAAACAATAGTCAAGTTTGTGTATAGGGCACTCAAGGCGTATGGCGCAATGGCCCAGAGATGAGTATATTTCCTCTCCTGGAGATACAACGACTAGGCTAGCTTTCACAAAATTGCTACTATCGGGGAGTAACACATACTCTTGCTGTTCCTGCGCATGCACATGTTGCGGCATGCACATAGCCAATATGGCTACAATAAGGACAAATACTGACTTTTTCACTGAAACCTGTGCAAATTAGTTCTACTACACAAAATTAGTGCTTTTTTTGGTATATGCATAGCACTAATGCAAGAAAAAACACAGGGACGCCTGCCATAATGGAGACTCCCTGTGCACGTTATATTAAATCAAAATGACTTACTTGATTGATTGGCCTACTGTATTGTAGCGAGCACCATCCTTAACGATGATTACTTGACCATTCTCAATAGTCTTGTAAACCTTACCATCGTTAACCTTGATGTCGTTGATACCAGTTGACTTGCCAACAACCTTAACCTCGATTTCGTTACTTACGATTTCCTCTTCGTTAGCGTCCAAAACAACAACTGTAAGGAGACTGCTCTTAGTGAGTGTAACTACGCCATCAGCGGGAAGTGCGAGCCATTCAACGTCTTCCTTAAGCATGGGAGACTCTGAAACTGTTTCCTCGCGATCCTCAACTGAGTACATAACCTTTGCATCCTCGGGAACATCCTTTACAGTAACGGTAACCTTAGCCTCGCCTACATATGCTTGAGCATCCTCGTCAAATTCACCTTCAACTGCGAACTCAACAGCGGGAGTAAGAACCTTCTCAAACTCAGCAACTACAACAACGGGAGCGGGAAGCTGTGCATTAGCAAGACCAGCCTCAGCCTCGTCGTAAGATAATGAACCGTCAGCAACCTTGTTGGCAGCGCTCATGCGAGTGAAATAGATAACATCACCTTGCTGGTCAACATTCATTGGTTCTCCATTAACTGTGAGAGACTTGAGTGCATAACCTTCGTTAGCTGCAGTGTGGATGTAAAGGTTTCTTGTTACAGCGCTGTAATCGCCAGGAGTGATGTTACGGCTGAAGAGAATAGTAGCATTTGAAATAACCTCTTCACGAACGTCAGAAGCACCGTCGAACGAAACTGAAACTGTACCGCCCTCAACCTGGTCAGCCTTAGCAGCTGCGTAGAACCAGCATTGCTCAACCTCGCGATAGATAGCCTTGATGTGAGTAACTACACCTGCAAGGTTCTCGTTGTGTTGTGCTGTACACTCGTCCTCGCTGAGTTCGCCAGCACCACAGTTGTTAGCCTGTGTACAAGTAATTTTATATGTATCACCATAGTCACCCTTAGTCACGTTAATCTTTTTGCCATCGATTTGATACTCTACAAACTCATAACCGGGATTAGCCTCTTGATACAGAGCGATTGAGTAACCAGCCTCTGACCAATTAGTGCCTGAAATTGCAGCACTGAAGTGCTTAGATGCACTTGTTGTTTGTTTTGCCTTAGCATCATCTGAGCTAACAAAAGAGCAATAAACCTTACCAGCACCAGTTGCTTCAGCTTCAACATCGGCATTAATTGTAAACCAATAATTGGTTTTTGTACCACCATTGCCACCTGCGCTTGCCGCGAGAGCAACAACGCCAGCTACGAGAGAAAGTAAAAATTTCTTCATGTGAACTTATAAATTTATGATTAGTATTTTATCAACAAAAAAAATATACCGCTATACTTATTGTATAAAACAGTATCAAATTATCACGATTTACAATAAAAACATACAAATATAATAAAAATAGAGAAATCCCGCAAGTTTATGCAGTATCTCTCTACCTTTTGACCATTAATATGATATTTGGACCAGTTATATTTTCTTAATAATAGGTCCACAGATAAATTCATTATCTCATGCGGCGATAGAAATAAGGTGGTATTGGTGTCTCAAATGCAAGTTCCTCGCCCGTTACAGGATGCTTGAGAACTAGCTTGAAAGCGTGCAAGCACATGCGGCTGCCGGGATTGTCCTGACTGCCATACTTGCCGTCGCCCACGACGGGATGATGGATATCGGCCATATGAACGCGTATCTGGTTTTTTCGACCAGTAAGCAACTTGAGTTCGAGCAACGAGTGCTCCTTGCCATGCTCCAGCATACGCCATGTGGTTACGGCAAACTTGCCTCCATTGTCGGTGGGACTGCTAATTACCACCATGCGTGCAGTGTCCTTGAGGTAGCTCTCTACACGACCCTCTTCCTGCTCCATGATGCCGTCAACAAGTGCCACATAGCGACGGTCGGTAACGGTGTTGTGCCAGTCCTCGGTCATGTCCTGCTGCACCTGGGTGCTCTTGGCATAGACCATGAGGCCCGATGTGCGGCAGTCGAGGCGGTGAACTACATGAGCGGTGCATTGCTGACGAGTGTCAACGAAATGGCGATCGAGCAGAGTCTTCATGTTGAGACTGCCTGCACCCACACCCATCGAGAGCACGCCGGGTTCCTTATCGACAATCACAATCCAGCGATCCTCGTACACGATGCGGAAGTGCTGACTTGTCAAGGCCTTGGGACGCGGTTGGCGACTTATGTTGACAACACTGCCGGGAAGCACCTTGAAGTCGTGATGAGTCTGCACACGACCATCGACCATTGCCCCTCCCTTGGTAAGGATAGACTTGGCCTTGTTGCGGCTGATGCCGTCTAGGCACTTCATGACAAAGTCAAGTAGCCCCATCTCTTCACGCACAGTGAAAGACAGCGACTTGTCGGTAGCACGAGGTACACGATGATTGTGATTTCTCTTCATATAATAATTTATATCTGTCTAGATTTTCTAGACAATCTAGAATTTTCTTTTTTTCTCATACAATAGATTCCATCAGAGTGGAAAGGTTAGCCAAAGAGATGACGCAGGCGGCCGAAGATGCGGGCACGGGCACTCTCTGATGGCTTGAGGTTGTTCTTGTCACGCAACGACTCGATTACCTTCTTCTCTTCGCTAGTGAGATTCTCGGGCACATACACCATTACATTGACAAGCATGTCGCCTGTTCCATAACGGTCGGGCGATGGCAAGCCCTGTCCACGCAAGCGTAATAC
>JAGHTV010000366.1 GCA_018065165.1 Candidatus Sodaliphilus fimicaballi
GTGTAGCGGAAGGGGAAGTCAAATGCTGCACTCTGGATTACGTTATCCACCTTAGTGCCGTTGATCCAGTTAACAACACTGTTCACGTTGCCGTCCCAGTACTCGCCCACGCTGTACTGCAACTGGGCAGAGCTGTTATAGAGGCCGGTGAACTTAGAGGCATAACCCTTAACCATGTCATAGCGTACGCCAGCGTAGCCCAGGTCGTTCATGAGCTTGTCGAGGTAGGCGTGGCATATCTTCTGCACATTAGCGCTGTTGTGGTCCAGGTCGCGCATGCCGTCCCAGCCCTCACCGCTGTCGTTGAACTCTGACAGAGTGTAGCCATTCTGGTCGCAATAGGTCTTGGTCTTGCCGCCGTCGTCGTTCTTTACAACATCGGTCGATACAAGCTGCATAGTCTCACCCTTATAGGTCTCCTTGGGGAATACGACCCACTTGCCGCTCTCCTGACGGTGGTTGATGACCACATCGGCAATGGTGCCTATACCCTTAGCCTTGAAGGTGCTGATCATAGTGCGCAATGCTGTCTCGCTGCCAAATGAACTAGTATAGTTGTCAAAGAGGTACTTGGGATTGTAGCCCATAGAAGTGCCACCGCAGTAACCGCTCTGGGGAATCCATACGAGGTCAAAGAACTCAGCGAGTTCATCGGCTTGAGTTGTAAATTTAGCCCACTGGGTGTCCTTGTAAGAGTCCCAGTAGAAACCTTGCAGCATCACGCCGCCATACTGTGAAGGCCAACCCTGAGCCAGCAGCATCACTGGCACCACGAGAGCGATAATAGATGAGAGTAATTTCTTCATAAAAAAGCTTCTGTATTGTTTTTGTTTATATTTTCTAGTTGAGAGGATTTGATGGGTTAACTGCGGGGGGGCGATTTTTCGATTTTTCGATTTTTCGATTTTTCGATATCTCGAATTATCGAATCATCGAAATCTCGATTAACCTTTTAACCCATTAACCCATTAACCCATTAACCCTTTACAATCCCAAGATGATGTTAATGATGGTGTTGATGTCGGCCACATCTATTGAGCCGTCCTCGTTGACATCGCCAGCCTTGGTGTGTGATTGCATGCCCAGGATCATGTCGATGGCAGCGTTAACGTCGGCAATGTCGACCACGCCGTCGCCATTCACGTCGCCCTTGACTCCGGGTTGGGGAGCATCGGGCTTCTTCACTTGGGCAACGAGGCCACCAGTGTTGTAGTAGCCACCCAGCGTGAAGACGAAGTCGGCTGTTTGAGGAGCACCGGTGCCGGTGCTGAATACAGCACCTGTGGGCATGTTCTTCTCGTCGAGAGTGCCACCGTCCCACAGCCATACTGTAGCTCCTGCACTGGTCTTGCCCACGCTCTTGAGTTTAGTGCCGGGCCAAGTGCCGCCTGTAAAGTTCTTGCTGTCGTTCCATATCCAGGCATTGGGCGATGTATAGTCGGCATTGCCCTCAAAGTAGCAGAACAGACGGCCGTCTTGCCAAGTTGCACACTCGGGCAGTGAAACCGATGCGCTGTCGTTCTTGTACAGGCGAGTGACATCGCTGTAGTTGGTTGTTCCGCTGTACTGGATATAGATGTCGTCGGTAATGCCGTTGATGTCGGTAGTCTTGTTCTCGCCGCCATCGTTGATTACCATGTTGAAGCTGGTGGTTTTGAATGTAGTGGTATACCACTTGGCACCATTGCTTGTTGTTGCAGTAGTAGTGAGTTGGATGCCGGGCCAGTCGCTAGTGAGTTGGCCGCCACCGTTCCATGCATAGATGTAGGGAGCCTTGGGAGCACTGATGTACACGTGGATGTCCTTGGGCTCGCTTGTGCCGCCACCGTCAATCTTCACATTGTCGCTTACGAAGTAGGCAAAGTTTGTACCTGACTTGACCAGCTTAAAGCCGTTGGTGTCAACATCGGTAACATAGCCAGCGATAAACAGTACAGTGCCCACTGAGCCCTGTACCTTCATTACATAGCCACCGCCTTGTGCTCCTTGTGAGGTGATGCTGCTTTGGTTAGTGATGCCGGCAGCCTTGCGGGCCTTGATCATTGCGCCTATCTCTTCCTGATATTGCTGGAAGTGGGGCAGCAGTACGCAGGGTGTGCCGGGCAAAGCCAGGATGAATGCGTTAGCCGCGAGCTCGTTGCGACCCAGTTTGTCGTTGTTGCGGTAAGTGTCGTGATTGTCGACAAATGTCACGGCATAGCGGTTGTTGTTGGGGTCGCCAGCGATACCCTTGTCGCTCAAGGCACTCCACTCGCCATTGCCAAAGGCACGATTGATGATATACTTCAAGGGGAAGTCAAATGCTGCACTCTCGTAGCCAGTGTTCTTGATCCAGTTGGTCACGGCACTGTGGCTGCCGTCCCAGTACTCGCCCACGCAGTAGGTGGGTTTTGCACTCTGGTTGTAAAGCTTGGTATATTGTGCGCCATATCCCTTAACCATGTCGAGGCGGAAACCTGCGTAACCCAGGTCGTTGAGCAGGAAGTCGAGGTATAGCTTCACGTTCTTCTGCACATTGGCGCTGGTGTGGTCCAGGTCGCGTGAGCCGTCAAAGTTGTCGCCAGTGTCGTTAGCACCAGTAACCTTGTAGCCTGCCGCTGCAGCCTCGTCGTTGCGGCATATGTCGGCCAGTGTCCAGCTGATTACGTTATTGCCCCACTTCTCCTCGGGGAAGTCACACCAGCTCTTGAGGCCACTCTTGTGGTTGAGCACAACATCGCTGATGATGCCTGTGCCTTTTGCCTTGTAGGTAGAAATCATTTCGCGCAGAGCTGTCTCGTTGCCAAATCCGCTACTGTGTGTAAACCAGTACACGGGGTCATATCCCATACTTGCATTGCTTGTGCTGCGGCATGAGTTGGGTACCCAGATGAGGTCGAAATATTGTGAGTAAAGGTCGGCTTTAGATGTCATCACTGTCCAGCGCGAGTCGCTGAATGAGTCCCAGTAGAAACCCTGCATCATCACGCCACCATAGTTGGCTGGCCAGCCTGCTGCAAGCATCATCATGGGAGCTACGAGGCCCAGTATTGTTGTTAAGATTTTCTTCATTGTTAATGGAATATATATACACTAGCAAATTTACTAACTAAACGGCACTGTACCAAACAGAAAGATAAATCTTTGAGCGACATTTCATGCAATCGTTTGCATATTGGGATAGCCGGGATAGATTTTATAGCTGGGATAGCCTTGATAGATTTTGTGGTGGTGATTGAGGTATAAAAAAGCCTTGGGCCATTGTGACCCAAGGCATTTTTATTATGAGTTTAATGTTAATTCAGTTAACCCATTAACCAGTTAACCCATTAACCTCTTATTCTTGATTAGAGACCGAGAACGATGTCGATGATAGCGTTCATGTCGGCTACGTCAACATTGCCGTCACCGTTTACGTCACCAACCTTGGTAGCGTCTTGCAGACCCAGGATCATGTCGATGCAAGCGTTAACATCAGCGATGTCAACTACACCGTCAGCATTGATGTCACCCTTAAGTTCGGGATCAGTTACAACCTCAACC
>JAGHTV010000280.1 GCA_018065165.1 Candidatus Sodaliphilus fimicaballi
CAACAGGTGTTAACGACCTGAGCGTTAAGGCTGAGAAGGTTTACAAGACTATCGAGAATGGCCAAGTAGTTATCGTTAAGGGTGCTGCTAAGTACAACGTAGCTGGCCAAGCTATCAAGTAATCTATTTCCCCCCTTTAAATAATTCTCGGCAACTGGTGCTTCGTGCACTGGTTGCCGAGTTTTTTTGCGCACATACTTGCTAATACAAATTATTATCATTAAATTTGTTGCACCTATTTAAAACATACCTTTATATATTAAAAACTAATAATTTACATTATGAAAAAATTGTTACTTCTCGCTACCATTTTAGTAGCATTTAGCGCTAACGCTAAACTAACGATTGAGCAGAAGTGGCAGACAAAGAATCTGCCCGCAGTAACTAACGATTGCCGTCAAGGTGTGGGCCACAATGGCAAGTTCTATATTCAGGACAAGGTTAACCAAGTTGTATATGTATTTGACGAGAACGGAATGACCGGCGACCAGTACTCAAGCGGTGGCAACTGCGGTATCGCACTCGACCAGGAGGGCAACATCGTTGTGAGCTGCGCTACATTCCCCAACGCATGGGGCGAGACTGCCGGAATCAAGGTCATCAACCCTAACACAGGCGAAACTAGATTATACACAGTTCCTAGTGGAGCTGTAGCTGGCCGTTGCGACTTCATAGGTCATGCTAAGGGCAACCTCTTTTATGACGGCGAACTCTATCTCGTGGGGGCAGACATGACCACCGGCGTTTACCGCCTGGTGATTGCCGACGGCGAGGTAAGCGAGGACGACTCATACTTGGCACTCATGGATAATTGCTCTCCCACATCTAACACTCTCGTTAACGCATTCGTTAATGCCGCTGGCGACGATGCACTCCTTTATGTAACCCGCAATGCTCCTCCCCGCGTATGCACATTTGAAGGCGACAATCTTGATTCAGAGGCTCTCACACTGCCCAACAAGGGTGCTTGCAATGGTGCCCAGGTATTTGTTCTCGATGGCAAGAACTATGTGGTTTACCCCACTCTGCCCAACTATCAGGACGGCTTCGCTGTAGCCGAGATTGGTGCTGAGGCTGCAGAGTTCGAGATTATGCCCACCGGCATTCAGGCCAATGGCATCCAGTGCAACTGGCTCAACGTTGAGGTTGTTGACGAGAACACCGCTATGCTCTATCAGTATCAACCCGGCGGTCACATGACAGTTTATGAAATCAAGGTTGCTGCTCCCGCAACAGGTGTTAACGACCTGAGCGTTAAGGCTGAGAAGGTTTACAAGACTATCGAGAATGGCCAAGTAGTTATCGTTAAGGGTGCTGCTAAGTACAACGTTGCTGGCCAAGCTATCAAGTAATCTATTTCCCCCCTTTAAATAATTCTCGGCAACTGGTGCTTCGTGCACTGGTTGCCGAGTTTTTTTTATAAAATTTGTTGCCTATATTTATATTAATGTGTATATTTGCATTATTAATCTTGACCATTATACAAACTAATTTATATTAACCACTAAAAAACTAAACAGTATGAAGAAATCATTACTTTTAGCAGGTCTTTGCGCAGTAGCTCTCAGTGCAAGCGCACAGGCTCCCTTCGCTTATGGCGTT
>JAGHTV010000136.1 GCA_018065165.1 Candidatus Sodaliphilus fimicaballi
CCATGAGGATGTGCCGTAGGTACGACGATATGGCTGGAATGAAGACAGTAGTATAACCCCATGCCTTTAGGTATGGGATAAAAACGCACACTTGCAAGGAAGTGTTATTGCCAATAAAAATTAATTTTTTGTGGGTTAAAATTTTGTGTTTTCTGTGCATTCTGTGTTAAGGATTATACCTATTATATAATAATATAGCGGGCGGCCTCGTGTTGAGGTCGCCCGTCGTGTGTATTGTGTGGGTTTGGGTTTATTCAAACTTGATGCTATTGCGGCTTGCACTCTCGATGCGCTTGTTGCGCCAGCAGCGGCGGCACAATGCCACATACTTGTCATCGCCACCTATCTCGACCTGAGCACCGTCGGTCACCACATTGCCTTGTGCATCGATACGGGCGTTGATGATGGTCTTGCGTCCGCATGAGCAGGTCGACTTTATCTCGTCGATGCTGTCGGCGAGTTCAAACAGGCGTGCCGAGCCCTCGAACATGCGCGACTGGAAGTCGGTGCGCAGACCGTAGCACACCACATTGGTGCCATAGTCGTCGACGATGCGTGCCAGCTGGTCGACTTGGGCGCTAGTAAGGAACTGTGCCTCGTCGATGAGTACCCAGTCTTTGAGCACCAGTGTTTCCTCATACATATCCTTTATGAGCTCGTAGATGTCGGTATCGGGGTAAATCCACTCGCACTTGCGCTCGATGCCAATGCGTGAACGTATTACATTGTCTTTCTCGCGGTCGTCAATGATGGGTTTGAAACACATGTACTGCATGCCACGCTCCTCAAAGTTGTAGGCTTGGGTGAGCAGTAGGGCGGTCTTGGCCGAGCCCATTGTGCCGTATCTGAAGTACAGTTTGCCTGTGCCGTTCATATAGGGGTTATGATAAGGAAAAAGTAGTTTAAAAAATATAAGGATTGCCTTGCGAGCGTTGAAACCAGTGTGTTACAACACCCGAAATATGCCTCACAAATGCGCCACTTACCAGCCATCAAAACTGTGGGCCGACGACGCGTGTCCTTGCCCGCCTGCAATGGGGGAGCGGTGGATACCGTCGTCGAGCGCAACAGCCTCGACTGTAGGCCTGGTTTAGGCGTTCTTTGCGTCGGCCTCGCTTACACCTGCCAGTGCAGGATCAACCAAGATGCGTCCGCAGTACTCGCATACGATGATCTTCTTGTGCATCTTGATTTCCATCTGACGCTGAGCGGGGATGCGGTTGAAGCAACCACCACAAGCGTTGCGCTGAACATATACTACGCCCAGACCGTTGCGAGCATTCTTGCGGATGCGCTTGAATGCTGCAAGCAGGCGAGCCTCGATCTTGTTCTCGAGCTTCTTGGCTTGTTCGCGCAGCTTCTCTTCGTCTTGCTTGGTTTCAGAGACGATCTCGCTCAGTTCGGCAGTCTTCTCGGCCAGCACATGCTCGTTATCGGCGAGTTGCTCCTTAACCTTCTCGATTGACTCCTTAACCTTCTCAATCTTGTCGTTGGCCTCGTTTATTCTCTTCTCGGCCAGCTGGATGTTGAGCTTAGCATACTCGATTTCCTTGGTGATGGCGTCATACTCGCGGTTGTTGCGCACGCGGTCAAGGTCTTCGTTGTATTTGTCGATGAGGGCGATGTTGTTCTCGCGTTCGCGCTGTTGGTACTTGATCTCGTCGTTGTAGTTAACGATGTCGTCTTCAAACTTAGCGATACGAGTGTTGAGACCAGCGATGCCGTCTTCAAGGTCTTGAACCTCGAGGGGGAGCTCACCGCGCAGTGTCTTGATGCGGTCAACCTCAGAGAGAAGAGTTTGAAGATGATAAAGCGCTTTCAGTCGGTCCTCTACCGACATTTCTTTTTCTTGTCTTGCCATAAATATTGTTTATATGTAGAATTGAATCTGGTTTTTTTCGTTTTTAGCATATTCAACTGCACATGCAGGGTTGAGACTGTCGATTATCTCGAGGAAGATTTCCTTGGTAAAGTGCTCGCTCTCGTAGTGGCCTATGTCCACCATGAGTATGCTGCGGTTGTTGTCCAGGAAATCGTTGTAACGCAGGTCGGCCGAGACATAGACATCAGCGCCTGCCTCTATGGCCTTGCCTGTGAGAAAACCTCCGGCACCGCCACACATTGCCACACGGCTTATTGTGCCGCTCAAGTCGCCGCTGTAGCGCACTGCTCCCACCTCAAAGGTATCCTTGAGCAGTTGCAGGAAGTCGCATGCCGGCATGGGCTCGATGTTGCCCATCACGCCACAGCCCACATACACACCCTGCTCCTCGCTAGGGTGAGGGTCGAGCACAGTGACGCCGGTAAGACCCAACTTGTGTGCCATGCGGAACGACACTCCGCCGGGAGCGTTGTCCATGTTGGTGTGCGCACTGTAGATGTTGATGTCGTGCTTGATGGCACGGGCCACGATGGTCTCTACCAGTGTGCGTCCCACAATCTTCTTGAGGGCATGGAAGATGAGCGGATGGTGCGATATTATGAGGTTGTAACCGCGGGCAATGGCCTCGTCGACGATGTCGAGCGAGACATCGGTGCACAGCAGGATGCCCTTGACTTCGGCGTCAAGGTCACCCACCTGTATACCAGCGTTGTCATAGGCCTCTTGCAGTCGCAGTGGTGCAACTTGCTCGATGGCTTGTGCGATTTCTCTTACCTTCATTCAGTTGAATGTGTTATTTGTGATGATTACTCGGTAACCTTGGTGACGAGCTGGAGCTCGTCGAGCTGAGCTTGGTCGATGAAGCTGGGAGCATCGAGCATCACGTCGCGGCCGCTGTTGTTCTTGGGGAATGCGATGCAGTCGCGTATGCTGTCGAGGCCGGCCATGATAGATACAAAGCGGTCGAGACCGAATGCGAGACCTGCATGAGGTGGTGCACCATACTTGAACGCGTTGATCAGGAAGCCAAACTGTGCCATTGCCTTCTCGGGGGTGAAACCGAGCACCTCAAACATCTTGGCTTGCAGCTTGCCGGCGTGTATACGGAGGCTACCGCCACCCAGCTCGATACCGCTGCATCCAAAGTCGTAGGCCATGGCGCGAACCTAGGCGGGTTCAGAGGCGAGCTAGGGGATATCCGGGGGGGTGGGGCTGGTGAAGGGGTGGTGAGTAGACATGAGG
>JAGHTV010000180.1 GCA_018065165.1 Candidatus Sodaliphilus fimicaballi
TTTAATGTGGGAAGATTAATTATTTGATGACTTTTGAAAACCGAATTTGACTTTTATATACGGGAAATTTAACCGTAAGAATTACGCCCTCTTCTATTGAAAACTGGACATCCTCGGTAATTGGTTCAAAAATTGAATCTATCCACATTCCATTAAATGTATTATCAAATATTGTAGGTGTCATATTCCCTTTAAGCATACCAAAATTCCACTCATTTTTCTTGACTTGAGCTCCATCACAATAGATGATTTCATAGTTACCCTTTTCGGTCTCGACAATGGCAATAGTATATCGACCTCCCATACGCATCCACTTATCTTCGGTGTCGCGATCTAGATATTGCCAATAGCCTTCAATGGGATTGGTGCTCTTTTTGAAGTACTCGGTCAGCGTATTATGATTCCAGCGTGTATACTTGACTATGCGATTGTCTTTTTCATAATTGAGCATAGTTCGTTTCACCTTCAGTGATGTTCCTGGACCAGCAATGATGCCTACATGTGAGTTGGTTAGTTTCCTTTCTATTGTGGCTTCAAGTACCTTTTTAGGATTTTTGCGTCCAATGAGAACTGTGATGTTTTCACCATTAACTTTTACTGAGAGAATATTATCACCGTCATTAAGGTTAATGTCTTTTTCAACCTTTACGCTTTTGAGTATCGTTGTTGTAGAGGCAGTATGCTTGGATAGTATAATTTGTGGTATCTTGTTGTCGGTTACTTCGTTATATGCATCCTCATTGTTGCAACACATTTCCACTGTTATCATATCTCCGTTGGGCATCTTGTCGATTACCACTCCCCATCGTTGCGAGTAAACCTTGTTGACTGTACCGTCATTGTTCATGACTTTCACACTTTTCCCCCTGCGATTGTTTACATTAGCCATCTTGACACTGTAAGTGAAATTCAAGGGGAGGGTGGTGGTATCGGTAATACAATAGTCGCTTGCTGTGTTGTTTGTGATTTCGAGGAAATCATTTATATTGCTTACTGTAACATTATTGGGTACTGTGGCATTGTGCAGTAACGATGCATATCCGTTACCTGGATATGTGTATCGTGAAACTGCATTTATGTCACTTATAATTAAGATAATACCTACTAATAGTGTAGCCAGTCTTTTCATTTCATTTAGTTTGTGTAGCAAAGTTAATGTTTTTTTCAAAATTAATATTGTAATATGTAGAAAATATAGTAATTTTGTACGATTTTTGAAATTTGGGAAATGAAGAAGATATTTATATTGACAACGTTAGTCATAATTACTTCGGTTTCTACTTTTGGACAAGAGGCGGCAAATGTTGCACTGAATGACAGTAATCAAGTTGAAACTCAAACTAAAAAACACAATATATTCCAGAAATTCATGGATTACATGAATAATATGGATGGTAATGACGTATCTGATAAAAAAGATGTTAGTTTTAGTTTTATCGGAGGTCCGTTCTATGGGTCGGACATAAAGTTTGCTGCTGCAATTACTGGAACGGTTAATTATCGCACTCACAGTTGTGACCGGAATATGGAACCCTCATATGCTTCAACTTATGGTCAGATTTCCACTTCAGGTTTTTGGTCTGTAGGTGTGTATGGAACAACCTTTTTCAATCAGGACAAAAGTCGATTCAACTATGATACTGAGTTTGGATATGCTCCTCGCGATTACTATGGTATAGGTTATGACAACGCGATTGTGGATGAGAATTGCATCAAATTGAACCAAAATGAAGCCAAGGTGCATTTGGAGTATGTTTATTCGGTACTTCCTAAATTGTTTGTAGGACCTTCATTTGACTTTGATTACAGCAAAGCTGGCAAAGATGTTCCCATTGAAGTTCTTGATGGCAAAGACAGAGTAGTGCGAAGTTTTGGACCTGGCGTAGTTGTACAATACGACTCTCGTGATCTTATTACTAATGCTTCTCGCGGTGTATATGCTCACTTAAGTGCTTCGTTTAACCCTAAATTCCTTGCCAATAAATACCCGTACACTAGACTTGACTTTACGGCAAGTTATTATCACCCTGCATGGCGTGATGCGATTGTGGCTGCACAGGTTAATGCAAAATTCAACTTTGGTGATCCTGCGTGGGCGATGATGTCGTTGTTTGGTGACAACGCTGTGATGCGTGGTTACTACAAGGGCCGTTTCCGCGACAAGCACACCACATCTATGCAAGTAGAATTGCGTCAACATGTGTGGAAACGCAGCGGTATCACCCTGTGGGCAGGATTGGGAAATGTTTTCCACAACAAGGAGACTTTTAAACATATATTACCTAACTACGGTATAGGCTATCGTTTTGAGTTCCGCAGAAGGATGAATATTCGTCTGGATTATGGTATGGGTGCTCACGGTCAATCAAGTGTAATTTTCTCGATGAATGAAGCTTTCTAATAAATTCAAGGATTTTATTTTTAATCCAGTTACTTTATTTTGGACATTCTTGGCAATGCTAGTGGTGCCTAACTTTGTGATGTTTTCTACAGAGTCAACAGGCACATTAACTCGTATTGTACAGATCTTATTGCCATTATCAATTTACTGGTTCTTAATGACTTTAAACAATAAACCGGGCAAAATGTTCTGGTGGTTGTTTTTGTTTATATTTATTGATGCATTTCAAATTGTTCTGCTGTATCTATTTGGCGAGTCGCCTATTGCAGTTGATATGTTCTTGAATGTAGTTACAACAAATGCGACTGAAGTAGATGAACTACTAGGCAATTTGATTCCTGCAGTAAGCACAGTATTTATTATATATGGTGGCGGCATTGTTATTTCGTTGATGTCTCTTAAGACTAGTGCCAAGCTAGGTAAGATATTTATAGATACTCAGCGTAAGCTGTCTTTATTGCTTTTTATACCCTCAATAATCTTATTGGGTGTCAACTACTTTGTTGATGACAAGTTTGCAGCTGAGGATGATATATTCCCGATAAATGGATGTTATAATTTAGGCCTTAGTGTTGACCGATATATTGACGGCGTAAATTACGAAAAAACATCAAGTGGATTTAAGTTCAATGCAACATGCGAACGACCTGATTCATTGCCCGAGGTTTATGTAATGGTTATAGGGGAGACCGTGCGCGCATGCAATATGGGCGTGTATGGTTATAATCGAAATACCACACCCCACCTGAGTCGTATGGGAAATCAACTTGCCATCTTTAGAGATGCAATTACAATGTCTAATACCACTCACAAGAGCGTACCATTGTTATTGACAGCCGTTGGCAGTGAGAAGTTTGACAGTTTGTATACTCAACGAGGTATTTTTACTGCTTTCAATGAGGTTGGTTATAAGACTGCATTCTATAGCAATCAGCGTCGTAATGGATCGTTCATTGACTACCTGGGTAGTGAAGCCCAAGAGGTTGTCTTTGCGATGGACAGTGTATCGGTGGGACAAAACCAAAGTGATGATGTGTTATTGAATTTGTTTGAACAACGTATCAAGAATTATAAAGGAGAAAAGTTGTTTATCGTTTTGCATTGTTACGGTTCACACTTCACTTATACTGACCGATATCCTGCCGAGGCAAGTTTCTTTAAGCCTGATAATATCGCATCGGCAAAGAGAGAATATAGACCTAATATGATTAATGCTTACGACAATACTATAAGATATACTGATCAATTCTTGTGGAAGATAACAAACACTCTTGAGTCATTGGGAGTTGCGTCGGTAATGTTGTACACTAGCGACCATGGTGAAGATATTTTTGATGATAATCGCAACAGGTTCTTACATGCATCACCTATTCCTACTTATTATCAATTGAGAGTCCCATTTATGCTGTGGAGTTCACCTTCCTATATTGAGCAACATCCCGACAAGTGGAATACAGTTATGGCGCATCGTAATGTTGCTGTGTCAACATCGTTGCTTGCTTTCCATACATTGCTTGATATGGCAGGCGTAAAAGCTAATGTTATGAAGCCGAGTCTTGCATTGAGTAATGTCTCGTTTAAGGTTGTACCACGACTGTATGTCAATGATCATAACAAATATTTACCTATGGATGATGCTGGTTTAAAGCAACTTGACATAGACCAATTTAAGAATAACAATATGGTGTATCCCTGATTTGACATCATAAAATGTAATATATATTGAAGAGCAGACGGTTTTTGTTTGCTCTTTTTTATTTTTGCATAAGACGTTATGAAATATTGCTACAGATTGTTGATAACTTTATTCACTATTTCATTTGAAGATGTGTTATATTTGATGTAACTTTACACATTGAAAAATAGTATACAATATATGAATCCATTTGTCCATCTACACGTACACTCACAGTATTCTATCCTTGATGGTATGTCATCCATCCCCAAAATGGTCGATAAAGCCGTTGCTAATGGAATGAAAGGCATGGCATTGACCGATCACGGCAATATGTTTGGCATCAAGGAATTCTTTGATTATTGTTCTAAAGTCAATAAAGGGCGAAAGAAAGAAGGTTTAGAACCATTCAAGCCAATATTTGGCTGTGAAATGTATGTTGCAAGACATAATAAAGAAGACATGGTGGCCGCTAATGGTGACCGTGGCGGTAACCACTTGATTGTACTTGCAAAAAACTTTAATGGTTACAAAAACCTTATAAAGCTTGTGTCTCGAGCATGGACCGATGGTTTCTATGGTCGCCCTCGTACTGACCATAAGGACCTGATGGAATTTCATGAGGACCTTATTGTAAGTGCAGCGTGTCTGGCAGGTGAACCCCATGAATATATTCGCCGTGCATTGCGTTTGGGACGATATGGAAATGAAACGCTTTCACCCGAAGAACTTTTCCAGAAGGCCGATGATGCCGTGAAGTGGTACAAAGACCTCTTTGGAGACGATTATTATATGGAGTTGATGCGTCACAAGGTGACTAATCCTAATATACTTGCCAATCGCGAAACATACGAGGAGCAGATTGCAGTAGAACCGTATCTAATAAAACTTGCCCGCAAGTATGATATAAAGCTTATTTGCACTAACGACTCGCACTTTGTTGATGAGGAGAATGCCGAGGCACACGACCATTTGTTGTGTTTGTCAACCGGCAAGGACTTGAACGATCCTAACCGTATGCGTTATTCAAAGCAGGAGTGGTTCAAGACACGAGAAGAAATGAACGAGGTGTTCGCCGATATTCCTGAATCCCTGAGTAACACTCTTGAAATTCTTGATAAAGTCGAAACATACGATATTGAGAGCAATCCCATTATGCCATTTTTCCCGATTCCCGAGGAGTTTGGTACTGAGGAGGAATGGAGACGTAAATATACTGAGGAGGATTTGTTCAACGAGTTTACTTCTGACGAGAATGGCAATAATCCAATGCCACGCGAGGATGGTGAGTCAAAGATAAAGAAACTTGGAGGTTTTGACAAACTTTACAGAATCAAGTTTGAAGCTGACTATCTTGCAAAACTTGCTTATGAGGGAGCCCAGAGAATATATGGTTCAAGAACGCCCGACAATATAACTGCTGACAAGCTCATCCCTGGTAGTTATGGTATACCTATTGAAGTGGAGGAACGCATCAGATTTGAGCTTCACATCATGAAGACTATGGGTTTCCCTGGTTACTTCCTTATTGTGTCAGACTTCATTAATTCTGCTCGTGAGAAATTGGGAGTATGGGTAGGACCTGGCCGTGGATCTGCTGCGGGTTCAGTTGTTGCTTATTGTTTGGGTATCACCAAACTTGACCCATTGAAGTATGACTTGCTTTTTGAGCGTTTCCTTAATCCTGACCGTATCTCGCTTCCTGATATTGATACTGACTTTGACGATGATGGTCGTGGCAAGGTTTTACAATGGGTAATGGATAAGTATGGACACGAGAATTGTGCCCATATCATTACCTATGGTACTATGGCGGCAAAGAACTCAATTAAGGATGTTGCTCGTGTTGAACAAGTTCCTCTTAGTGTGGTTAATGCTTGGTGTAAGGCAATGCCCGATAGATTGCCCGATGGCATGAAACCAAAACTTGCTAACTATCTCAAGTGTACTCCCGAATTGCAGCAAGCAGCTTCTTCGGTTACGGCTAATGAGCGTAATACAATTACTTATGCTCAAATGCTTGAAGGAACAGTGCGTAATACTGGTATCCATGCATGTGGATTTATCATCTGCCGTGATCCTATTTCTGACCATGTGCCAGTATCTACTGCCGACGACCCTGATTTCCCTGATAAGAAAACAGCAGTAACACAGTTTGATGGTCATGTAATTGAATCAACAGGTCTTATTAAGATGGACTTCTTGGGCCTGAAGACTCTGTCGGAGATGAAGGAATGTGTGAAGTTAGTTAAGGAAACTCTTGATATAGATGTAGATCTCGATCATATTCCTATTGATGATGAGTTGACCTATAAATTGTATCAAGAGGGAAGAACAGTGGGCACATTCCAGTTTGAGTCGGCTGGTATGCAGAAGTATTTACGCGAATTGCATCCAACTGTTTTTGAGGATCTTATTGCGATGAATGCCCTTTACCGTCCAGGTCCTATGGATTACATCCCATCGTTTATTGCTCGTAAGAATGGTCATGAAGCCATATCTTATGACATTGACTGTATGGAAAAGTATTTGAAGGATACCTATGGAATTACGGTTTATCAGGAGCAGGTGATGTTGTTGTCACGCCAACTTGCCGATTTTACTCGTGGTCAGTCAGATGCCCTTCGTAAAGCGATGGGTAAAAAGAAGAAGGATATTGTTGACCAGATGAAACCTCTGTTTATTGAGGGCGGAATTAAGAACGGTCATGATCCTGAAATTCTCAATAAGATTTGGGCCGACTGGGAGAAGTTTGCTTCTTATGCATTTAATAAGTCACATGCAGCTTGTTACTCTTGGGTGGCCTATCAAACTGCTTATCTTAAAGCCCATTATCCTGCACAGTTCCTTGCTGCCTTGATGACTCGTCGCAAGTCGGATATTAAGGAAATCTCTAAGTTGATGGACGAAAGTAAGGCTATGGGCATTAAAGTTCTTGGTCCTGATATCAATGAATCATTTGTTGATTTCAGTGTTAATAAGAATGGTGAAATACGCTTTGGTCTTGGTGGTATCAAAGGTGTTGGCAGTAGTGCTGTCGAGGCTGTTATTAACGAACGTCAAGCAAATGGAAACTTTAAAGATATCTATGATGTTGTAGAACGCATTAATTTAAGTTCTTGTAACCGTAAGGCGATAGAATCATTTGCACTTTCGGGAGCGTTTGATTGTTTTGAAGAAATTAAGCGTGAAGATTTCTTCGAAAAGAATAATAGAGATGAGTCGTTCAGTGAGGTGCTTGTAAGGTTTGGTCAAAAATTCCAAGCAGGTTCCGACTCGAGTCAAGTCTCTTTGTTTGACGATGTCGAACCCATAGAAATAGCCAAGCCCCCGATTCCTCAAGCCGAGCAATGGAACATCATGGAACGACTCAATAAGGAAAGAGAGTTGGTAGGTATGTATTTGTCGGCTCACCCGCTTGACCCTTATTATATAGAGATGAAATATGGTTGCACTTCATCGCTTGCTGACTTTGTTGCTGATGATGTGATACCTGACAAGGAAGTGGTTTTGGGAGGATTAGTCATAGATTATCAGACAGGTACAACAAGGCGAGGCAGTCATTTTGGCTCACTTAAGATTGAGGATTATACTGGTACTCACGAATTCAGACTGTATGACAGGGATTATATCGAATTTGGCAAGTATGGTCAGGTTGGCATAGGAATTGTAGTTCGTGGTATGTATACGAAGAATCGTTTTAACGATAACCTTTCGTTTAAGATTCAAAGTATTAATTTGCTCAATGAGATAAAGGGCAAGATGGTTAATAACATTAGACTTCATTTGAACGACGATGATATTGACAAGATGAAGGCAATTGATCCGTTGATCAAACAGTCAACAGCTAACCGTTGCGATTTGTATTTCAGGATATATGAAACCAGTTCAATGCGTACTGTAGACTTGAGATCAAGACTTAAGTTCCCACTCAATAAAGAAATTATTGAAGCACTTGAAGAACTTGAAATTAAATTTGAAGTGAATTTTTCAGACTAATTAATAACGACAAAAATATATAATTATGGCAATTCAATTTAACGACGAAAACCTCCAGCAGGCTTTAGAAAGCGGTAAGCCCGTTGTGGTTGACTGCTGGGCAGAGTGGTGTGGCCCATGTAAGAGCCTTGCTCCTATCGTAGAAGAACTCGCAGCTGAATACGAAGGACAGGTTGTTATTGGCAAGTATGACATTGAACAAGAT
>JAGHTV010000504.1 GCA_018065165.1 Candidatus Sodaliphilus fimicaballi
AGATTGCAGTGCCTTGATTTTTCACGCTTTAAGTGATGGAACAAAACGAATTGCTAAAGAAGGTCCGCAAGATCGAGATTAAGACCAAGGGACTTTCGCAAAACATATTTGCCGGCGAGTATCACTCGGCCTTCAAGGGGCGTGGTATGACCTTCAGCGAGGTGCGCGAGTACCAGTATGGCGACGATGTGCGCGATATCGACTGGAATGTCACTGCACGCTACAACAAGCCCTATGTCAAGGTCTATGAGGAGGAGCGTGAACTCACCGTTATGCTCGTGGTCGACCTCTCGGGCAGCAAGGATTTTGGTGCCGTCGGTTCAGCAAAGCGTGAGATGATGACCGAGATTGCCGCAACTCTCGCTTTCTCGGCCATTCAAAACAACGACAAGGTGGGCGTGCTCTTCTTTACCGACAAGATTGAAAAGTTTATCCCGCCTCAAAAGGGGCGTAAGCACATCCTGTTGCTCATACGCGAACTGTTGTGCTTCGAGCCCCAGAGCAATGGCACCGATATCAACTATGCTCTCGAGTATCTCACTGGAGCACTCAAGAAACGCTGTACCACCTTCCTGGTAAGCGACTTCATTGATGGTGGCGACTACTACAAGGCAATGTCAATCGCCAACCATAAGCACGACCTCATTGCTGTTCAGGTATATGACAAGCGTGAAACTCAGCTGCCCGATGTGGGACTCATGAAGGTGCTCGATGCCGAGAGTGGCGTGTCACGCTGGGTCAACACCAGCAGCCGCAAGGTGCGTCAGGCCTACGACAAGTGGTGGTACACACTCCAGCAGGCTATGGTCGATACGCTCATGCGTTGCAATGTCGACCTCGCTAGCGTAGCTACTCACGAAGACTATGTGAAGTCTCTCATGGCTCTGTTCAAGAAAAGAGGGTAACTCATTAACAAGTAAATTTCAATGAAATTATTCAACAAGATAATTCTCGCATTAGCACTAGTGGTTGCCGGTACCTGCATGGCACAGGCTGGCAAGACTACTATCACGGCTAAGCTCGACTCAACGCTCTTGCTCATGGGCAAGACCACTGCGTTGCACCTCGAGATTGTGCAGGACAAGGATGCCCAGGGTTTCTTGCTTTGGGAAAACCGCGACACCGTAAACGCTTTTGTCGAGATTGCCTCTAAGCCCAAGCCCGACACCGTCGAGCTTGAGTCGGGTCGTGTGCAAATCAACCGTGACCTCATCTTGCAGTCGTTTGACTCAGGCATGTATGTCATTGGCCCCATCCCTTACATCGTGGGCAAGGATACATTCACAACTGCTCCGCTCACACTCAAGGTGTTGCCGGTCAAGGTCGACTCGTTGCAAGACATTCACGACCTCAAGCCTGTAGAGGGTGTTCCCTTCAAGTTCTTTGACTGGGTGCCCGACTTTATTGCCGACTACTGGTGGATTTACCTCATCGTCCTTGCACTGGTGGGTGCAGGTCTGTATTACTACTTCTTCTGGTACAAGAAGGGCCGCAAGATTACCATGCCTGGTCGCAAGCGTCTGTCGGCTTATGACGAGGCTATGGTCAACCTGCAGCGACTCAAGGGCGACAACCTGTGGCAAAACGGTCAGGAGAAGGCCTATTTTACTGGCCTTACCGATATCTTGCGTGTTTACATCGATCGCCGTTTCAAGATTAATGCTGTTGAGATGACATCGTCGCAAATCGTCGAGACTCTCAAGAAGAACGAGGAGACTCGTGCCGTCAACGAACAGTTGAGCATGATTCTTGAGATTGCCGATATCGTCAAGTTTGCCAATGTGCGACCGCTGGCCGACGACAATGAGCTCGCCTTCCAGCGTGCAATTAACTTTATCGAAGCCACCAAGCCTGCAACCGAGGCTGGCGAGGAACAAGAAAAGGAGGAGGACGCAAAATGATGGAATTGTCTCATCCCGCAATGCTATGGCTATTCTTGCTGTTCCTGCCCCTCATCGCATGGTACATCTATAGCGAACGCATGTCGCACCCCACAATGCGCATGTCGTCGACAAGTGCGTTCGACTCTTTGCCCACAAGTTGGAAGGTATACCTCAAGCACGGCATGTTTGCACTCAAGCTGGCCATGCTGGGTTGCCTCATCATCATTTTGTGCCGTCCGCAGAGTCACGACAGTTGGGAGACAAGCGATGTCGATGGTACCGATATCGTAGTTGCTCTTGATGTCTCTACCAGTATGCTTGCCAAGGACTTCAAGCCCAATCGTCTTGATGCTGCCAAGGATGTGGCCGTACAGTTTGTTACAGGTCGCGAGCATGACAACATTGGCCTTGTGCTGCTGGCAGGCGAGAGCTTCACACAGGTGCCTCTCACTATGGACAACGCAACACTGGTCAACGCCATAAAGCAAATTCAGATTGGTGTCCTCGAGGATGGTACTGCCATAGGCGACGGTATCGCAACCTCTATCAACCGCATCAAGGATGGCAAGGCCAAGTCTAAGAGCATCATCCTGCTCACCGATGGTTCTAACAACACCGGTGTAGTAGCACCGCTCACTGCAGCTCAAGTGGCTGCACAGTTTGGCATTAAGATTTACACAATAGGCGTGGGTAGCAATGGTTCTGCTCCTTATCCCGTAGCCATCGACTACGCAGGCAATGTTCAATACCAGACTCTGCCAGTGGTCATCGATGAGCCCACTCTCAAGCAAATTGCACAGACTACTGGCGGACAATACTTCCGTGCTACCAGCAAGGATGTACTCAAGCAGGTGTTTGCCGAGATTGACAAACTCGAGAAGACTCGACTCGATGTGCAGCGCTTCACTCACACCGAGGACAACTACCTGCCATGGGCACTTGCCTTGATGGCACTGTTGCTCGTATATCTGGCGTGTGAATACACCGTAATGCGTCACATCCCTTAATGCGTAAATTAGTATAGATTGAAAATTAAACTTTAACTGAATATATGTTTAGTTTTGCTAACCCGGGTTATTTGTACTTGCTGCTGTTAATACCAGTGATAGTGGCTATGTTCTATCTCTCGCGTCGTGCCCGCAAGCGTAACCTTGCGCGTTTTGGCCGCGAGCAGGTGATAGGTGCTCTCATGCCCGATGTTTCTCCCTACAAGCCATGGATTAAGCTATCGCTTGAGTTGCTGTTGCTGGCCATGGTTGTCATCATCCTTGCTCGTCCTCGTGCAGGTGCCAGCAAGACCACTACTCGAGTCCATGGCATAGAGGTGATGGTGGCTGTTGATGTCTCTAACTCAATGAATGCCAGTTCAACCGACAATCCTCAGGACATCAGCCGTCTGCAACGCTCTAAACTCATCCTCGAGAAACTCATCGACCGACTCTCGGGCGACAAGGTGGGCCTTATCGTTTTTGCCGGCAATGCCTACATGCAGATGCCCATCACTGGCGATGCTTCGTCAGCCAAGCTGTTTCTCAATGGCATCAATACTAATATGGCTCCCACACAGGGTACTGCCATAGGCGAGGCTATCGAGTTGGCAACCCAATCGTTCTCACAGAGCAAGAAGTCGCAAAAGGCCATCATCGTCATTACCGATGGCGAGAATTTTGAGGACGATGCCATAGGTGCCGCTTCACAGGCACAAAAGAATCGTGGCATTCAGGTCAATGTGATGGGTGTGGGCTCAACTCACGGTGCTCCCATCCCTATGGGCGACGGCACCTATCTCACCGACGATGCCGGCGAGGTGGTAACCACATTCCTCAACGAGAAGATGGCTCAAGACATTGCCCGTGCTGGCAAGGGTAACTATGTAGATGGTAATGCCAATGATGCTGTAGAGACTCTATACGACGGTCTTGACAAGTTGTCTAAGAGCGACCTGTCAACCATCTCTTACACTCAGCACGACGAGCAATTCCCCGTTTTTGCCTGGATTGCAATCCTGTTCCTCATAGCACTCACCGTGCTGCTCGAGGCAAAGAACCCATGGCTCGAGAAGTATAATTTCTTTACTAAAGAACCTAAAAAATGAGTCAATTAAGATACAAAATACTGCTTCTGCTTGCCTTTATGGTGCTGGGTACTGCAACCCAGCAGGCTGTGGCACAGGACAACTCTAACAAGAAAGAACGCAACTACATACGCAGTGGCAACAAGTTGTACAATGCCAAGCGATATGCCGAGGCCGAGGTTGAGTATAACAAGGCTCTGCAGGCCAACCCACAGTCGGAGGTGGCCACATTCAATCTTGCTACTACGCTGTTGCGTCAGGGTAATGGCACTGCGTCTAAAGACGACAAGAACGATCCTGCTAGCAGGGCCGAGTCGATGTTGCAGTCCTTGGTCAAGAGCACTGCCAACCGCGACCTGCAGTCTAAGGCTTATTACGACCTGGGCAACATTGCCTATAGCCGCCAAGACTATGCTCAAGCCATTGAGCACTACAAGAATGCACTGCGTCGCAACCCTAGTGACGACCACGCTCGCGACAACCTGCGTCTGGCTCAATTGAAGAAGAAGGAGCAAGACAAGAATAAGCAAAATCAAGATCAAAACAAGGACCAGAATAAGGACCAAAATAAGGATCAGGACAAAGACAAGAACAAGGATCAAAACCAAGATAAAGACAAAGACAAGCAAGACAAGAACAAAGATGATCAAGATAAGAACCAAGACAAGCAGAACCAGCAGCAACAACCTCAACAGCAACAGCAGGGTGGAATGAGCCAGCAAAATGTTGAACAGATTCTCAACACCATGCAAGGCAAGGAAAATGCAACCCAGCAGCGTGTGCAGGCTGTTCAGGCTCAGCAACAGCGCCACCAGCGTCAAAGCACCAATCACAAGTGGTGACATGTCTTGATAATAATCTACAATAAAGATGAACGCAGTTAAAAGAATATCGATTGTTTTCTTCTTGACAGTGATGACACTGGCCGCACAAGCAGCTGTGACGTTCACCGTCCAGGCACCGCATCAGGTTGTCGAGGGAAACAAGTTTAACATTGCCTTCGTGCTTCAGAATGCCGAGGGACAATCGTTCACTCCTCCCGAGATTTCGTGGGCTAGGAAACTTTATGGACCTGCTCTCTCTACCAGTTACAGCTCATCGTGGGTCAATGGCAAGTCGTCAAGCAGCTCGTCACAGGAGTTTACTATGATTTACAAGGCCGAGAAGCCTGGCAAGTACACCGTCGGCCCAGCTTCTATCGTGGTCAATGGCAATCGCATGACTACCAAGTCCATTACCATCGAGGTGGTGGCTGGCGGCAAGAATGCCAACTCGGGCTACTCGGGTGGTGGTCAGCAAACACCCCAGCAACGACGCAACAACCAGGTGCAGTTTGACGACCCTCTCACTCAAGACGCAAGCCGTGGGGTAGGGGCCAACGACCTGTTTGTGCGCATCGAGATGTCTAAGCCTCGCGTCTACGAGCAGCAGGCTGTCGTTTGTACCATCAAACTGTACACCAAATATCAGATTTCGCAATTCATTACCAATAAGCAGCCATCGTTTGACGGATTCCTCATCGAGGAAATCAACATGCAACCCAGCCTCAACAACGAGGAGGTGCTCAATGGACAGCCTTACAGGGTTGCAGTGCTCAAGAAGTGCATCCTCTATCCACAGCAGTCGGGCAAACTCACTATCTCGTCGGGCAACTACGATGTCAATGTGGTGCAATACGAGAACTATCGCACAGTGTTTGGCACTCTGTCTCAGCCCGTTGAACGTAAGATGCAGGTCAACTC
>JAGHTV010000343.1 GCA_018065165.1 Candidatus Sodaliphilus fimicaballi
GTCAAAACACATATTATTTACCATAGCATATTTGCTTGTGTCGTTAAACTGCTTGGCTCAGATTAATACTGACCAGGTGATGCGCATTGGCAAGAACTCATTGTACTTCGAAGATTACATTCTTGCTATACAATACTTTAACCAAGTTATTAAGGCTAAGCCGTTTCTTGCTGAGCCATATTTTTATCGCTCGGTTGCCAAGATAACCCTTGAGGACTACAGTGGTGCCGAGGAAGATGCTTCGCAGGCCATTGAACGCAATCCATTTATTGTCGACGCCTATGAGGTGCGTGGTGTTGCACGCCAGAACCTGCGTAATTTTGCCGGCGCGATTGCCGATCATGACGAAGGACTTAAATTGCTTCCCAATAAGAAATCGTTTATAATGAACCGGGCAGTGTGTCATGCCGAGTTGAAAAATTACGAATCGGCCGACAGCTCATATCATCAGTTGCTAAAGCTTGATGCTAAAAACGACAAGGCTTACCTACGTCTTGCTCACCAAAACTTGTCCCGCAAAGATACTGTTGCTGCTCTTGAGAATATCAATCAAAGCATACAACTGTCAAAGAATAACTCGTCGGCATATATTATCAGGGCCGACATACTGATGCGCAACAAGGAGGATTACGAGGGTGCACTCGCCGATATGGATGCCGCCATTACTCTTGAACCTCGCCATGCGAGTTACTACATCAATCGTGCATATGTTAAATACAATATGGACGATTACTTTGGAGCGATGGCCGACTATGACTATGCTATTGGTCTTGATCCGTCGACCCTAGAGGGACATTTCAACCGTGCGCTGCTGCTGGCCGAGGTTGGAGATAACAATAAGGCCATTGACGACTTTAGCTATGTGCTTAATAGTCACTCTGACAATTTTATGGCTCTCTACAATCGTGCGATGCTCTACTTCCGCACGGGGCAGTTCAAGAAGTCGGTTGCCGACTACGATGCAGTGCTTGCCAAGTATCCATTGTTTGAGGCCGGATACATGGCTCGTGGTGAGGCAAAGCGTCGCATGGGCGACCGCAAGGGTGGCGATGCCGACTATGATAAGGCTTTGTCTATCTTTAAGAAGAAACACACTCACGAGAGCGACTTTAACCCTGTAGAGATTGAGGTAGAGGCGGCGGTCAAGAAGGCCGAAGCTCGCCAGAACGGAGAGGAAGAGCCTGAGACTCAAGACGAGATAATGAACAAGTTCAACACTCTGCTCACCGTAGCTCCCGACAATCCCATCAAACCTGAATATGCCAACCGTCAACGCGGTCACATCCAGAACTCTAATGTGGATATCGAGCCTGAGCCCATGTTCTTACTGTCGTTCTACTCTCATGACAATAAGTTGAATGGCAACACCTATTATATGAAGGAGATTGCCGAGGTCAATGACACACGCCTGCTGCCCGCAACGCTCAGTCTTGTCGAGGGCGACCAGCAGATAGATGAAAACGAGATAAGCAAGCGTTTTGCGAGCATTGAGTACTATAACAGCTTGCTAGTCAACGCTCGTCCTCGTGCCATCGACTATTTTGCTCGCGGCATGGACTACCTGATGGTGCGTAATGGTGATGCGGCCATTGCCGATGCCAAAGCTGCACTTGCCATTAACGACGATTTCACGCTTGCCCATTTGCTACTGGCCAATGCTAAGTATCTCAAATACCGCATGGCTCGTAGTGGTGCCGATGAAGATGCCTCTACCGATGCCAAGACCCAGGCAATGTTGCACTTGCGTGAGCAGACCGCCATGTTGCAAGATGTAATCAAGAGTCTTGACGATGTGCTCAAGCTGTCGCCCAAGAATGTTTATGCCCTATATGACAAGGGTAACGCATTCATTGCTCTCAACGACTTTACATCGGCCATCAGCTGCTACAGCAAGGCTCTAGAGATAAAGCCCGACCTCGCTGCTGCCTACTACAACCGAGGACTCATGTACCTGCGTCTGGGCAACAAGGAGTTGGGTATGGCCGACTTGAGTAAGGCAGGTGAGTTGGGCATCTTGCCTAGCTACAATGTGCTCAAGCGAATGAATAATTAATGCGTAAAATTTTAGGCGGTATTGTTGCTCGTTTAATTTATTAGTTGTAAATTTGCAATGACAACGATGGCGTTGTCGAGTTCTTTGAAAAATCGTCCACATCAAAGCTGATTGGGATACTCTTCAAATTTAATGAAATGCCGAGCTCAGCATTCATGCCAATGGCGGGCCTCGACCCTTAGGGGTGTCTTCGCGACCGGAGGATTACAAAGGTATGGAGCCCTCAAATCCTGTATTTATCGGAGTTTCATCACATCCCTTTGGTGTGGATTTTCTCATACGAGTCGCTGCTTGCATCACTACGGGCGGCGACTTTATTTTTTATGACATTAACCCCACTGCGAGTATGAATAAAGACAAAGACCCTATGGGCCTAGCAATAGCCGACTATCACAAGACAGGCCGAGCACTCAAGCTCAGGCTGTTTTCGCCCATGTTCTATGAGGACGAGTTCCCTGTGCCCACACTGTTCCGTGAGTTTGAAAACATGCCTGTTCTAGAGCAGCAGGCTATTGAGATGGCTACAGGTCGCACGCTCGATGTGGGAGCAGGTGCAGGTTGCCACTCGCTCGAGTTGCAACGCCGCGGAGTCAATGTCACGGCCATTGACATATCGCCAGCTTCGGTCGAGACTATGCGTGCTCGCGGCATTGCCCATGCCTTGCAGCAAGACTTCTATGATGTAGACGAGCAGTACGACACCATACTTATGCTCATGAACGGCATAGGCATAGTGGGTACGCTCGACAATATGCCTGCATTCTTTGCTCAACTCGATAAGATTCTTGCACCTGGAGGCAAGGTGCTGTTTGACTCGAGCGACATATGCTACGTGTTTGAGGGGGAGGATGGAATCATTGAGTTGCCCGATACCCCAGGATACTATGGCGAGATTGCCTACACGATGCAATATGGCAAGGTAAAGGGCGATGAGTTCAAGTGGCTATATATTGATGCCGACACTATGGCCGAGGTTGCTGCACAGCATGGTTATCGCTTTGCTATAGTGAAAAATGGCGAGCATTACGACTATCTGGGCTCTCTCGCAAGGTGTGAGTAACTATTTTTGGTCGTTTTCTCCTCATTGTCTCTAATTTTTTTATAACTTTGCACATTATATAATATCATTTTTGCAAAAAATGAAAGATACA
This sequence comes from Candidatus Sodaliphilus fimicaballi, assembly GCA_018065165.1. Lineage (GTDB taxonomy): Bacteria > Bacteroidota > Bacteroidia > Bacteroidales > Muribaculaceae > Sodaliphilus > Sodaliphilus fimicaballi. Next base: position 3,205 of record JAGHTV010000343.1, read on the forward strand.
AGCAAACAATATGATCAGGTGATAGCGAAGTGCCGTGACCTATATATCAAGAAAATGAAAGATTACGGTCCTGCATGGCGCATACTGCGTCCGCAGTCGGTAACCGATCAAATCTTCATCAAGGCTAAGCGCATACGCACTCTCGAGGTAAACGGCGAGAGCAAGGTGGGCGAGGATATATGGCCCGAGTTCATAGGCATCATCAACTATGGAGTAATGGGACTCATCCAGCTCGAGCGTGGCTACAGCGATGTTATCGATATGAATGCTGGCGAGGCCCTCACACTCTATGACAAGTACATCAAGGCCACAAAGGACCTCATGATGGCCAAGAATGCCGACTATGGCGAGGCGTGGCGTGACATGCGCATCTCTAGCTATACCGACTTGATACTCTCTAAGATACAACGTACTAAAGAGATAGAGAACAATAATGGCAACACTCTCGTGAGCGAGGGCATTGACGCCAACTATCAGGATTTGATTAACTACGCCGTTTTTGCGCTCATTAAGCATGACGAAGAAACAGCAGGATAATGCATCGGTCGAGCAACCAGTAGCACCAGCACAGGAGCCTCAACAACCTCAAGTCGCACCCGAGCAGCACCCAAAGGCCGCTCAGGCAGCGTCATCTACAATTGTCACCATCATGGTACTGCTCATGCGAGTGGTAGTGGGTGGTGTTTTTG
>JAGHTV010000204.1 GCA_018065165.1 Candidatus Sodaliphilus fimicaballi
TTATATTTGTCAACAACCGACAATTACATTTCTAGTATAAGTGTCTCGTCAAAACCATCACAAACGCCCTTGTCGACATAGCCAAGCTGATTAGTGACCAATATTGTGTCGCCCAACTTCATGCCACGTGCTCCGTTGTAATGAGTATGGCCAAACGCCCATACACTAGCACCACAAGCAGCGACATAATCCTCCATAGGATTGACAAAGGCACTGCTAAGGCCATTGCTCTCGTAGCGAGGATCCTCAACCAGGACAGGACAGTGGTGAGTAACAACCACCTTTTTAGCAGCTCTAGAAGACTCGAGAGCCGCAGTCAACCAGTTGAGGCAAGTGATGTGTGCCGGGGTGTAATCACTAGCAGCAAAAGGTCGACCGTCAAAAGAGGCCAGCCCGCACTCGGGCATATACTTGGTCACGATAGCCTCATTCTCTTGCTCAACCGTTGCCCAAAGCGTTGTAAAGAAGAACTCCACATCGCCTATAACTTCCGACTTGTTGTTAAGGCAACGCACATTGTCACGGAGCGCGATTTCCCACCCTTGCAGAGTAGAAGCGACATCGGCACCGCCATAGAACTCATGGTTGCCCGGAACGATGAATGTGTGCTTGAAATTACTGCTACACCAGTCAAAAAAATCCTGAAAATCCAAAGACTCACGCTCCATGACAAATACATCGCCAGCGAGCAAAAGAATGTCGCCAACGGGCTTGATAGAGCCACCCATCACACTCTTGAAATTTGAGTCCACTTCAAGGTGTAAATCAGATGCAAATTGGATTTTCATTTATCTTTGTGTCAATAATATAATCAATATACAATAAAGTAATACTTTACCATGTAGCATAAAGTGTTACTTCAAGGCTTTTACCGCCTTACAGAGGCGTTCTAATGCCTTCTCAATAACACTGCGCGGCGAGGCTACATTGAAGCGCATGAAGCACCTGCCAGCCACTCCAAACATGCTACCATCGTTGAGTGCAAGGCGGGCTTTATTAGTGAACAAATCTACCACCTGCTCGTGCTCAAGACCCAACCTGCGACAGTCGAGCCACACAAGATAAGACGCTTGCGGCTTGACGGGCTTGATGGCGGGGATATGCTTGTTGCAATAGTCAATCACGAAATCAATGTTACCCTCAATGTAGGCCAGGCACTGGTCGAGCCACTCGCCACCGTGACGGTAGGCCGCCTCGGTAGCTGCCATTGACAGGAAGTTGGGACTATTCAGTTCGTTTGTCTCGAGCCAAGTAAAGAACGGAGTGCGAAGCTCGGGATTCTTGATGACACACCACGAACTCACGATGCCTGCAATGTTGAAGGTCTTGCTGGGAGCACCAAATGTTACCGATACCGCTGCAGCATCATCGCTCACAGTAGCAAAAGGTACGTGACGGTTGCCCTTGAATACAAGGTCGCCATGAATCTCATCGCTGATTACCACCACCCCATGCTTGCGGGCTATGCGAGCCACCTCGCGCATGTCCTCAACAGGCCAAGTGATGCCAATGGGATTATGCGGGTTACACAGCACCATGAGTGCCGGTTTCTCATTCTCGATGGTTTGCTCAAGATTGACAATATCCATCTTGTAGAAGCCGTTTCCGTCCTCTAATAACTCATTCATCACAATCTTGCGACCGTTACCCTCGGTAAGGCGACGGAAGGGGTGATAAACAGGTTCCTGAATAAGAACTTTGTCGCCTGGACGAGTGAAAAAGTTGAGTGCCAATCCAAAGCCAGGGACTATACCAGGAATGAAGCAAGCCTCATCGGGTGTAAACTCAAAGCCATTGCGACTGCGTTGCCAGTCGATAATCGCCTGCCAATAGCTGTCGATGGGACAAGTGTAACCGTATATGGGATGATTGTTGATGCGAGACGAGAGAGCCTGCGTAATAGCCGGACACACGGCAAAATCCATGTCGGCCACCCATAAAGGGAGAAGGTCGTCGCGGCCAAAATACTCAGTCAGGCGATCTTGCTTGACTGCATGTGTACCGCTACGGTCGATGACCGTGTCAAAGTCGTAGGTCTGTTTCATTGCATAATCTCGTAACCGAGATGCAAAGTTACTCCAAAACCACCACATCGCAAAATAAAACCTTAACTATTTAACCCGGAAAGTCAATTAGAACAAACAACAAACCGCAAGTCGCCAGAGCACAGGTCTATAGACTCACAGCGAACCACAAAATCGCTAGATTTATCTCTTTGATAATTATGAATATAGAAAACAAAACAACATTTTCTTCTATATTTATAGGTGTAAATTGCTTTTCTTTGGGCATTTTTTACTAATTTTGCTACTTTATTGAAGTAAACAATAGGGATAAATCCAAAAGGCATAGACAATGGCAGACAGTAACATTACATCTCCGCAAGAGGAGAAAATGATAAACGACGCATACAAGTCGCTGTTAGACGGATACTTGGCAAGCAACCATCGTAAAAAGGTTGACATCATCGAGAAGGCATTCAAGTTTGCATGCTCGGCCCACGCAGGTGTACGCCGCCGCTCAGGCGAGCCCTACATCATGCATCCCATAACAGTGGCAACAATCGTAAGCCAAGAAATGGGCCTTGGTTCTACATCGATATGCTCGGCGCTGCTGCACGATGTTGTAGAGGACACCGACTACACGGTTGAAGATATCGAAGCGCAGTTTGGCAAGAAGATAGCCAACATCGTTGACGGACTCACCAAGATCTCAGGCGGCATCTTTGGCGACCATGCCAGTGCACAGGCTGAGAACTTCAGGAAACTGTTGCTCACCATGAGCGACGACATACGCGTAGTGCTGATAAAGATGGCCGACCGCCTGCACAACATGCGTACCCTAGCGTCGATGCCACCTCAAAAGCAGTACAAGATTGCAGGCGAGACGCTCTATATCTATGCCCCGCTAGCCCATCGCCTAGGTCTGTTTGCCATAAAGACCGAGCTCGAGGATTTAAGCTTCAAGTATGAGCATCCCGAAGTTTATGCCCGCATCAAGCAACAAATCGAAACCAGCGAAAAGAGCCGCAACGAGCTCTTTGCCCGCTTCTCCAACCCCATACGCGAGCAACTAGACAAACTGGGACTAACCTATGAATTCCGTGCCTGTGTGAAGTCGTGCTACTCGATATGGAAGAAGATGGAGACCAAGCACATCCCATTTGAGGAGGTCTATGACCTGTATGCTGCACGCATCGTCTTTGAGTGCGATAACGAGAGCGACGAGAAGCGCATATGCTGGAATATCTATAGCGAAATCACCGACCTTTATCGCCTGCATCCCGATCGCGTGCGCGACTGGGTGAGCACGCCCAAGGCCAATGGCTATCGTGCGCTGCACATCACTGTGATGGGCCCCGACGGCAAGTGGGTAGAGGTGCAGATACGCAGTCGTCGCATGGACGACATAGCCGAGCGTGGATTTGCGGCTCACTGGAAGTACAAGATAGGCGAAGGCGAGGAAGAGAGCGAGCTCGCAGTGTGGTTGCAGACCATTGAAGACATTCTCAAGAATCCCGAGCCCAATGCTCTCGACTTCCTCGACACCATCAAGCTCAACCTGTTTGCTAGCGAGATAGTAGTATTCACTCCCAAGGGAGAACTGATAACACTGCCCAAAGACGCCTCGGTACTTGACATGGCCTTCACGCTGCACACCGAGATAGGCACCCACTGCATCGCGGGTAAGGTGAACCATAAGCTTGTGCCACTGTCGCACAAACTGGCCAGTGGCGACCAGGTAGAGATACTCACCTCGCAGTCGCAAAAGCCCCAGAACGACTGGGACAAGTTCCTGGTTACAGCCAAGGGCAAGACCCGCCTGCGTGCTGCAATGCGTCACTATCGCCGCGCTATTATAGACAAGGGCAAGGAGAAACTCGTGAAGATGCTCAACGACAATGGCCTTGAACTGAACAACGAGATTGTGATGCGCATAATCAACAACGAGCGTGCGCAGAACAAAGAGGACCTGTTCTACATGATAGGCAATGACGAGGTAGCATTGAGCCCCGACCTCATCAAGAAAGACAAGCAAAGCGGCAACGGAATATTATCAAAACTGCTACGCAACCCCTTCTCGTCACTTGGCAAGAGCAAGGACGAAGGAAAGAGCAAAGAGAAAATCAACACCAAGGAAGTGTACGCGCTCAAGACCGAGAACGGCGTGAGCAACTACAAGATAGCCACCTGCTGCCGTCCCATACCCGGTGACGATGTTGTGGGCTACATCAACGACAACAACGAGGTAATTGTACACAAGCTCACCTGCCCCACAGCCATGAAGCTAAAGAGCAGTTTTGGCGGTCGTCTGGTGCAGACCCACTGGGAAACCGGCAGCGAGAAATTCCTTGCATCAATCCATGTTGAAGGCATTGACCGCATGGGTATATTGCAAGAAATCATATACATCATTTCAACCAACATGTCGATTAACATGCGCGGATTGAACATACAAGCCAACGGTGGCGTGTTCAGCTGCAAGCTCGATGTGCTCATCCAGGATGCCAATGTATTAACAAGCCTGTGCAAGCGCCTCAAGAATGTGAAGGGCGTGAACTCGGCAATGCGTATAAGCAAATAAAAACATCGCACAATGTTTAAGACTCGCAATAACTACATCACCATAGCAATGCTCATTGCTGCCACAGTGATAATCTCGCTGGCCCTACCCCGCCACGACAAGATCACACAATTGTCATATGAGAGCGGCAAGCCATGGCTCAACCCCATGCTCACTGCCCCATTTGACATACCCATTGAGCGTGACGAGGCCGATGTGCAACGCATCACCGACAGTGTGAGCGTAAACTTCATGCAGATATTCCGCCGCGACAATCAAAACGCCACCAACCAGATATCGGCACTGAGCAAAGCCTTGTCGACCCACTACGAGGTGCCGTTGAGTATGCGCCAAGGCCTTGTAAACGCAGTGGCCAAAGCCTACAACGACGGTATTGTTGACAACACCACGAGCGATGCGATTACCAAGGGCACCCTGAAACGAGTGCGCATACTTGACAGTAATGGCGTGGCACAGGTTGTAAGTACCGAGAATATGCACTCGGTGCGTCAGGTGTATGAGACGGTCGACTCGGTATATGGCAATGGGGCAATTGACCTAGTAGAGATAATCTCACTGTCAAATTACCTGACACCCAATGTAGCAATCGACTATGACGAGAACGACAAACTGTATAATGACGCGTTAAACTCGGCCCTGGCCCCCGTGGGAACTGTGCAGACAGGTGAGGCAATCATTTTTACAGGCAATATCGTAACACCACAAAAGTACACCATACTGCAAACATATGAACGCATGCTAGCCGAGCGTGCCAAGGAAAACAAGAGCAACACCGACTTGCTGATAGTGGGCAAAATCATGACTATAGCCCTGATACTGGCAATGTTCTATGTATTCCTGATAGCAATGCGCTACCGCATGGTATCGGACCTGCGCAACATCATATTCTTGATATCATTCATCACGCTGTTTGTGGTAGTAGTGTTCCTAGTGGTATCATTCCGCTACAGTTTCCTGTACATTATACCATTTGCACTGGTACCCATCATCATCACCACCTTCTATGACTCGCGCATAGCGTTCTTCTCGCACATGGTCGTGGTGCTGATAAGCGTACTCGTGGCTCGCGAGCAGGCACAGTTCATTATCATGCAATTCATAGCCGGCAACATTGCCATAACGCTGATGCAAGAACTGGTGCGTCGTTCACAACTCGTGACTTGTGCGTTCTTGATATTTGTAGGCTATAGCCTTGTATTCACGGCAATCACGCTCACGCGAGGAGGATCATTGAACAGCATCGACTGGCACTACATCATGTACTTTGCCATCAACTGCATACTGTTATCGTTTGCCTATGTGGGCATCTTCATTGTCGAGAAACTGTTTGGCTTCACCTCAATTGTGACGCTTGTCGAACTCAGTGACATCAACTCACCTGTGCTGCGCAAACTCTCGGAACGCTGTCCCGGAACATTCCAGCACGCCTTCCAGGTGGCAAACATTGCATCGGAGGCAGCCCTGAAGATAGGAGCCAACCAGCAGCTGGCTCGTGCTGGTGCCCTGTATCATGA
>JAGHTV010000506.1 GCA_018065165.1 Candidatus Sodaliphilus fimicaballi
CCAATATTCATTTCAACGATTATAGTTCTGCATTTTGACAACAATGGAGCGTGAGTCTTTTTTACGCAGGATCGCCCTGGTAGGAATCAAAAGATTTTCAAGGCTTTGAAGTTTAAGACCATGACGGACGAGAAAGATGCTGAGGGTAATCTGTTGCCTGATGCTGACCGTCTGACTCCTGTGGGTAAGTTCGTGCGTTCGACTTCGATTGACGAGTTGCCCCAGTTGATCAACATCCTGAAGGGCGATATGGCTTTCATCGGTCCTCGTCCGCTGCTGGTGCAATACTTGCCTCTGTATAGCGAGGAGCAGCACCGCAGACACGATGTGACTCCTGGCATGAGTGGTTGGGCACAGGTGAATGGACGCAACAATATCTCGTGGACAAGAAAGTTTGAGTTGGATGTGTATTATGTGGATCACATCAGCGCTTGGATGGACATCAAGGTATTCTTCACTACCATTAAGAAGGTGCTGATGCGTGCAGACATCAATACGACAACAGGACAGGCTGCAACAATGGATTATTTTGATGGAACAAACTAATATGGCAAATACATATCTTTTTGGAGCTTCGGGGCACGGAAAGGTGATCAAGGATATACTGAACGCAAATGGCGTGAAGGTGGAGGCGTTCATTGATGACAACCCGAATGTGAATGAGTGCGGTGGAAGGCCTGTGTTGCATTCGGCAGAGGGATGTTCGCCAATGATTGTGTCGATAGGAGTGAACCGTATCCGCAAAATGATTGTGGAGCGACTGCAGACCGCTGACAGTAGCGTGGAGTTTGCTACCGCTATCCATCCTTCGGCCGTGGTGTCGCCTTCGGCAAAGATAGGAGAAGGAACTGTGGTGATGGCTGGTGCGGTGATTAATGCGGACGCGGTAATAGGCAAGCATTGCATTATCAACACTGGTGCAACTATTGACCACGAGTGTGTGATAGGTGACTACTGCCACATTGCCCCGGGCGTAAATATCTCAGGGGCTACAACCGTTGGTGAAGGCACATGGATGGGTGTTGGTTCATGCGCAATTCAATGCCTCTCAATCGGAAAGAACTGCATGATTGGAGCCGGTAGCGTTGTGGTGAAGGACATTCCCGACAATGTGACTGCATTCGGCAATCCTTGTAGAGTATTAAAAAATAACGAGTAAAAAGGGAGAGAATAGTATAACGAAACACGAACCTTTTCCAATGTTGAAACGGTGCATAAACAAAAAATAATACATCCTTGGAAGGAAGTCAAATAGCTATACGCTACCGGAACTGCATCTTTTTGACATTTAGGTCTATTTTTCTGATAGTATCACCCGTAATGAACAGTAAATTGTCGGATTAGACAAACGGAATCTGCTTTGTGAAGTTCCATTGGTTGTTAATAGCTTCACAATAATATAGTCCCAAGGTTAGCCTTTACAAGCACCCCTTGGGACTATTTGTTTTGGTAGGTGATGTTGTAGGCTGACTTTATAATCATGTTTTTTGATGCAAATAAATAGATTTGTTGGCTAATAATTATACTACACAATCTCGGGGTTTTCAACATTTTTTATTAACTTTGCAATGGATGCACATCTACTCAATAAGCAATGATTACGCATTATTTGTTTTCTTATGACACAAACCAATCTTTATGCCTTCTATCAATGCTTCTTACGATATGTGCAACAATGGATTTGGCTCATTTCTAGTTAGTGTGCAGAGCTGTACCTAACTGAGTCTGTTGCGATGAAAACGCAATCTTAAATCCTCTGCTCTCGTTGCTTTGTTCGCCGCGAGGAGAGGGTGTTGTGCCCAAAGGTTCTCACTATTATTACAAACCTTTTCATAGAATTTTTCTTAATCAATGGATTATAAGCTTGCCTCAAAAGGGAACTTCGTTATTGCTTGCATTCTTGCAATTGCATGTTGTTGCCTTGCGCTTCCTTTGGGGCCAGATGTAAGGTTGGCCTTGCTCTATGCAATAAATGGTGGGGCCTGCTGCTGGGCTATGTTCTCTTTCAAGGAGGAATCGTATACCTTGCACAAGGTGTGTCATATCTTTTTGCTGCTGTTCTTTGTCGTGGCCAATGCCATTCAGTATTATTCTGGTGCCATTGCGACATCGCTAAAGATCACTTTCTCAACTCAAGATTACATCCTGTTTCAATACACCGTATTGGGAATCATCGCGATTACAAACATCGTATACATTGCTTCAAGAAAGTATCTTGGACAGAAATGGGCAAGTACTAAACCAATTGCCAATAAGCATGACCTAGAGAATGGTGTCCGCGTCAAGTTCCCGATTTTGCTTGCTTTGTCGTTATTTGCTCTTGTTGTTACTATCGCATATTACTGGGACGAGCCTCGACTGATGTTCATCAGGCACATTGACGGTGTAGGTGAAAGACTCAACAACTACACGCGTCCCTTGCACTCTATTTTTAGTTCGGTGGTGCGACCTCTAGCATTTGTTGCTTACTTAATTGCAAGGCTTGAAGGAGTAAGCAGACCGAAACGAATTGTTTTACTCGCTATTATGGCTATCACGCTTTTCCCTACAGGAATATCTAGACACGCAACAGCGACCTATTGGCTACCTGTTATTATTGTAAATATTCCCAAGTTGAGAAGGCCTCACATGTTTGTTAGCGGCCTAATTGCTGCATTACTGGTCATATTCCCTCTCCTCAACCAATTCAAGCACTACAAGGGAGAAATAAATATAAATTTAAGTACAAAATACTTTACTACACTAAATTACGACGCTAGTCAGATATTCATGGCTGATCAGCAAATGGATATTGTCACTAATGGCAAGCAACTTGTAGGTGTCGCTTTGTTCTTTGTACCACGTGCCATTTGGCCATCGAAACCTGTGGGAAGCGGTTACTACCTGGCCGACCAACAAGACGTATGGCGTAACATCGCTATGCCATATTGGGGTGAAGGCTATATAAACTTTGGCTATTGCGGAGTCGTCAT
>JAGHTV010000480.1 GCA_018065165.1 Candidatus Sodaliphilus fimicaballi
CTCATGGAGAGTGCCATACAGATTGTGGGCCACTTCGTGCCCAAGGGCACCCAAGTGCTCGTGACTCGTGGTCGCGACAAGCAAAGCGAGAAGACATACAAGACCACTCAAGACCCCATCGACACTACTATACCACTGGCTGTGCTGGTAGACGGCAGCAGTGCATCGTCGAGCGAGATTACAGCTGGTGCCCTGCAAGACCTTGACCGTGCAGTGATCATAGGCACACGCTCCTTTGGCAAGGGACTGGTGCAATCTACCCGTCCACTGCCCTTTGGCGGTCTGCTCAAGGTGACCATTGCCAAGTATTACATCCCCAGCGGACGCCTCATCCAGGAGGTTGACTACTCGCATCGCAACGAGGACGGCACCTACAAGCGTATGCCCGACTCGCTGGCACGCGTGTTCCACACCGCAGCCGGACGCGAGGTGCGCGAGGGCGGTGGCATCACCCCCGACATCAAGGTTGAGTATCCCGAGATAAACCGCCTTGTTTACAACATCGTACGCGACCACTGGGCATTTGACTTCGCCACCAAGTATGCTGCCGAGCACCCCACAATTCCCGCTCCGGCACAGTTTGAGATTACCGACGAGATATTCAACGAGTTCAAGGCGTTTATCAACCCCGACAAGTTCAACTATGACAAGGTGTGTGAGCAAGGACTGGAGCAACTGAAGAAGGTTGCCCAACTCGAGGGCTACATGAACGACTCGACCACGATCGAGTTTGAACGCCTCGAGAAGTTGCTCAAGCACGACCTGTCGCACGACCTCGACACCCAACGCAAGGAGATAACCAAGATCCTTGCCCAGGAACTGCTCGACCGCTACTACTATCAAGAAGGCGAGATTGAATACATGACTCGCAAGGACGAGACTATCGACCGCACGCTGGAGATGTTTGCCAAGCCCGGCGAGTATGAGCGCATCTTGTCAATTGCTCCCAGCACCAAGGACACCAAAACCAGCAAAGGCTCCAAGAAGACCAAGAAATAACCGCTCACACTATGGACATAAAGCAACTGTGTACCACTTTCAATAGCGACACACGCCTTGCCGCCATCAAGAAGATGATAAGCAGCAAGCGCTCTCGCGTGATGTGCATCGACGGCCTTGCCGGCTCGGCTCCTGCCCTACTGTTCTCGCAGTTGCCTCGTCTCACCAAGCCATACCTCATCATTGCCAACGACCTCGACGAGGCTGGTTACATCTATAACGACCTCGTGCAGCTGGGCTACAACAATGAGGCCCTCATCTTTCCCTCGGGCTACAAGCGCGACATCAAGTATGGCCGTGTCGATGCCCCCAGCGAGATACTGCGCACCGAGGTGCTCAACCGCTGGAACAGCGACAAGAACCTGCGTTGGGTCGTTACCTACCCCGAGGCGCTAGCCGAGAAAGTTGCCTCGCAAGACGCCGTCGAGAAGTCAACCCTGAGCCTCAGCACTGGCGACAGCGTGGACCTGACCGAGGTGACCAAGAAACTGATGGAATTTGGCTTCACGCGTGTCGATTATGTTTATGAACCGGGGCAGTTCTCGGTGCGTGGTTCAATCCTCGATGTGTTCTCGTTCTCTAACGAGTTGCCCTATCGCGTCGACTTCTTTGGCGACGACATCGACAGCATACGCATTTTCAATGTCGAGACCCAGCTGAGCGAGGAGAAGATACCCAGCGCCCACATCCTTAACAACGTGAACACTGGCGGTGCCAACTCCATATCACTGCTCGACTATGCGGGCAGCGACACACTGCTGTTCACTCGCGATGTAACCTGGCTATGCGACCGCGTCAAGGCCATAAGTCAGGAGACATTCTCGCAAAGTGCCGTTATAGCCAGCGAGGGCGATGTCAACGCGCTCGACAATGTAGTCGATGCCGAGAAGTTTGTTAAAGCCGTGGCATCGATGCGACGCATCGACTTTATCAATGGCGAGGCCCATGGCGACTATAGTGCACGCCTCTCGCTACACTGCTCGCCACAAGGTATTTACCATAAGAATTTTGACCTTATAAGCGACTCGTTCAAGGACTTCATAGCCCGTGGCTACAAGATGCTCATCTTGAGCGACAGCGAGAAGCAGATAAGCCGCCTTAATGTTATCTTTGAAGACCGCAAGGACGACATCAAGTTTACTCCGGTACTCAACACCATACACGAGGGCTTCGTTGATGACGACCTCAAGTTGTGTGTGTTTACCGACCATCAGATATTTGACCGCTTCCACAAGTACAGCCTCAAGAGCGACCGCGCACGCAGCGGCAAGCTCGCCCTGTCGCTCAAGGAACTCAACCAGATTGAGGTGGGCGACTACATCGTGCACGAGGACCATGGCGTGGGCAAGTTTGGCGGTCTGCTACGCACTGCCGTCAATGGTAAGATGCAGGAGATGATCAAGCTTACCTATCAGGGCGGAAGCATGATTTTCGTGTCAATCCACTCGCTGCACAAGCTGTCGAAGTATCGCGGCAAGGAGGGTATTGAGCCCCGTCTCAACAAGCTGGGCTCGGGCGCATGGAACAAGATGAAGAGCCGCACCAAGAGCAAACTCAAGGACATTGCCCGCGACCTCATCAAGCTATATGCCCAGCGTCGCAAGGAGGAGGGCTTTGCCTTCTCCCCCGACAGCTACCTGCAACAGGAACTCGAGGCATCGTTCATCTATGAGGATACCCCCGACCAACTCAAGGCTACCATCGCCGTCAAGGCCGACATGGAGAGCGCCAAGCCCATGGATCGCCTGGTGTGTGGTGATGTGGGATTTGGCAAGACCGAGGTGGCAATACGCGCCGCATTCAAGGCTGCTACCGACGGCAAACAGACTGCTATCCTCGTTCCCACCACAGTGCTCGCTTTCCAGCACTACAACACCTTCAGCGAACGCCTCAAGGACTTCCCTGTGAGAATCGACTACCTGAGCCGTGCTCGTAAGCCCAAGGAGGTTAAGCAAGTGCTTGCCGACCTGGCCGAGGGCAAGATTGACATCATCATAGGCACTCACAAACTTATAGGCAAGACCGTTAAGTTCAAGGACTTGGGATTGCTCGTAATTGACGAAGAACAGAAGTTTGGCGTTGCCACTAAGGAAAAACTCAAGCAACTCAAGGTCAACGTGGACACCCTCACCATGAGTGCTACTCCCATACCACGCACCCTGCAGTTCTCGCTCATGGGAGCGCGCGACCTGAGTGCCATCACTACACCGCCTGCCAACCGCTACCCCATACTCACTTCGCTGGGCACCCTCAGCGACGAGGTGCTGGCCGAGGCTATCAACTTTGAGCTCTCGCGCAACGGTCAGGTATTCATCGTGAACAACCGCATCGAGCAGCTGTACAACCTGCAGAATATGGTCAACCGCGTGGTGCCCGACGCCCGCACCGTTGTGGGTCACGGACAGATGGACCCCGAGAAGCTGGAGCAAATTATCATCGACTTTGCCAATCACGACTACGACGTGCTCATTGCCACCACCATCATCGAGAGTGGCATCGACATGCCCAACGTGAACACCATAATGATTAACAACGCACAGGGATTTGGCTTGAGCGAGCTGCACCAGTTGCGTGGCCGTGTGGGCCGCAGCAACCGCAAGGCTTTCTGCTACCTGCTCATCCCACCCGGCAAGCCTCTCACCCCCGTGGCACTGCGTCGACTGCACGCCATAGAGAGCTTCAGCGACCTGGGTGCTGGCATCCACATCGCCATGCAAGACCTTGACATACGCGGTGCCGGCAACCTGCTGGGAGCCGAGCAGAGCGGCTTTATTGCCGACCTGGGCTATGAGACCTACCAGAAGGTGCTGCACGAGGCTGTACTGGAGTTGAAGACCGAGGAGTTTGCCGAGGAATTTGCGGCCGAGGCCGAGGACAACAAGGCTACTGAGGAGGCCGAGTTCGTGAGCGATTGCACCATCGATACCGACCTTGAACTCATGTTCCCCGCTACCTATGTGCCACAGGAGAGCGAACGCATCAATCTGTATCGTGAACTCGACGGCATGGAGACCGACCGCGAGGTCGAGGAGTTCAAGACACGCCTCGAGGACCGCTTTGGCAAGGTACCTCACATGGCACAGGAACTCATCAACATCGTGCCCCTGCGTCGCAAGGCACGCCGCCTGGGTATAGAGAAAGTGGTGCTGAAACTGGGCAAGATGTACATCTACTTCGTAGGCTCAGAGAATGTGGCATACTACCAGTCGGCCGCATTTGGCCGCATACTGCAGTACCTGCAGGACAACCCCTTGCGCTGCAAGATACGCGAGAACAACGGTCGCCGCTCATTCCTCATCGACGAGGTGGCAACCGTGTCTCAAGCCCTCGATATTCTTAATGTGATTCTGGCAAACTAATTTGACATTCCCTTTTGCAACTTTGTGATGCGGCGGAACTCAAGTGCTATGAGTACTGCCGACACTAGTGTTGCCGCTACATCGCTCAGCGGGAACGACAACCACACGCCGTTGAGGCCCCACATGGGAGGCAACAGGAACAGCAGTGGCAACAGGAAGATGATTTGGCGTATCATACTCATGAAGATTGACTTGCCTGCAGCGCCTATAGCTTGGAAGAAGTTGGTGATAACGATTTGGAAACCAACGCACCAGAACATCCACAAGCTTGTGCGCAAAGCGTTGTTGGTGGCACTGAGCAGAGCCTCGTCGCTGGTAAACATGATTGAAACGATGTTGGGACACAACAGACCCACCAGAGCACCCGTCGAGCACACGATAGTACCCACGAGCGTTGCGAGCCAGAAGGTACGCTTCAAGCGGTCGTAGCGCTTAGCTCCGTAGTTATATCCCACAATGGGCTGCATACCCTGGCACACACCTATCACAAATGTTACCAGCAGCTGGGTCATGGTAGTGAAGATGCCTATGGCAGCCACGCCACTGTCGCCACCATACTTATATACCATGTTGTTGATGATGGCATTAACCAGGCAGCCAGCCGTGTTCACGATGCACGGCGCCGCACCTATGGCAATGATGGGCATGAGCACATCCTTGCGTGGGCGGAATGTGCCACGGCGAAAGTGTATCATGCTCTTGCGGTTGAAGAAGTGACCCACCACGAAGATAGCTCCAACGAGCATCGATATGTCGGTCGCAATAGCCGCACCCTTGATGCCCCAGCCCAGGCCAAAGATAAAGATGGGAGCAAGTATCACGTTGAGGCCGGCACTGATGAACATGGTGACCATAGCCTTGGTAGGATAACCCGTAGCGCGCATCACATTGTTGAACGAGTAGCACACATTTATAACGAGCATACCCGGCAACAGATACATCATAAAGTCGCGTGCATAGGGCAACGAAGCATCGCTGGCGCCAAAGAGTCGCAACACGGGATCCATGAATATAGCAAGCATAGTGATGTAAAAGGTACCCAGTAACAGCGTCATTACAAAGCTGTTACCAAGTATCAGTTCGGCCATGCGGGTATTTTTCTGTCCCAGCACGATCGACGAGCGCGATGCCGCACCCACACCAATGAGCACACCAAAGGCAGCACTCACATTCATCACCGGGAAAGTGATTGCGAGACCAGCAATAGCGTCGGGGCCTACGCCCTGACCAATAAAAATACGGTCAATGATATTATATATGGACATCACAACGATACCCACCACGGCGGGCACGCTATACTTCCACAACAATCTACCAACTGGCTCAGTGCCAAGTTCATTCAGTCTATCCTTCTTATCCATAAGCAAATCGACTGCAAAGGTACAGTTTTTTTGTAAAGGTTTAATGGTTTAAAGGTTTAAAAGTTTAATTTTTTCTCTCTCGCCGATCACGCAGATTAAGTAAACTGAAAGAACCGAGCGAACCTCCCTTAAATTATTCTAAATTAATTTACTGAAAGAAATTAAAATAATTAAAATTAATTCTTTTGTCCTTATGTCTTAAATAAACTGAAAGAAC
>JAGHTV010000218.1 GCA_018065165.1 Candidatus Sodaliphilus fimicaballi
GCAATGCAGGTAGCATCGTGGGTTACATCTTCCCGCTGCTGTTCACCTGGATTGGCATCAAGAATATCGCTCCCGAGGGTCAAGTACCCGACTCAGTAATCTGGTCGTTCTATGTGGGTGCTGCCATCCTCATCCTGTGCGTCATCTACACAATGGCCAATGTCAAGGAGATGCCCCCCGAGGAGTTTGCACAGTACCAAATCAAGGACGATGCTCAGGCTGGTACAACATCAACCACTGCTCCTAAGGGCGCTTGGGCTGTATTCTTCCAGGTGGGTGTGGTTCAATTCTTCTGCTGGGCAGCATTCCTCTATATGTGGACATACACTAATGGCTCTATCGCTGAGACCGTTTGGGGTACCAAGGACGCTGCAAGCGAGGCTTACCAGAATGCTGGCAACTGGGTAGGCGTTATCTTTGCTGTGCAGGCTGTGGGTAGCGTGCTGTGGGCTGTGGCTCTGCCTCTGTTCAAGAACACCAAGTTGGCTTATGCAGTGAGTCTTCTCATTGGTGCTGTGGGCTTTGCAATTGTTCCCTTCTGCACTAACCAGTACATGCTCTTCGTTCCCTACTTCCTCATTGGTTGCGCTTGGGCTGCAATGCTCGCAATGCCCTTCACATTTGTGACCAACGCGTTTGAGGGTAGCTCACGCATGGGTACAGTGCTCGGCTTGTTCAACTGCACAATATGTTTGCCCCAAATCGTTGCCGCAGCAACTGGTGGCATCGTGATGAGCCTCGTGGGCAGTTCACAACCCAACATGTTCATTGTAGCTGCAGCCTTCTTGGTAATCGCTACAGTGTGTGTCTTTATCATCAAGGACAAGAAATAAAACACGATTTTTATACGCTACAAATGATTAGATAAATTGGTAGTGTGGCTGTTCCACAAGGAGTGGCCACACTTTTTTTGTGCAGTCAAGTTGCGTCATCGGGAGTTGTTTATTACCTTTGCTGAATAAAATTTCATCACATGAATAGAATCCTCATAATTATACTTGCACTGCTCACCATGGCGAGTGCAAGAGCTCAGCGGCTTGCACCGTTCAAGGGCAATGCCCGTGCAGCTGTCTCTTATACCTTCGACGACGGTCTCGTTGAGCATTACACCATGGTGATGCCACACCTCGACTCGCTAGGCATCAAGGGCACATTCTGGATTATTGCCGACAACATCGACCGCCGTAAGCCCATGGTCGACCATCAGCCCGTGACATGGGACCAGCTGGCCGTCATTGCCAGTCATGGTCAT
>JAGHTV010000152.1 GCA_018065165.1 Candidatus Sodaliphilus fimicaballi
TCTCGCAGCCACGCATGTTTATCAAGGCTTCCCAAAGTCTTATGAACCCTGTATGGTCGCCTGATGGTAGCAAGCTCGCAGTTACAGGCGACAACTACATCGGCATTTGGGTAGCAGATGTAAATAGTGCCGAGTTAACCCAAGTATCGGATGCTCTTGGTGCTGGTTACCAAATGACATGGAGCGATGCACAAAACATCACTTCAACTCCCTATGACATGGTAGCAGGCAAACGCATGACTCGCATCGAGAGCGTTAATGTTGCCACAGGTGCTATTACTCAAGTTGCAGCTGCCGAGCGTAACTTCAAGCGTTCAAAGGCACTCAATGCCAAGTCAGCACTGCAGACAATGCTTGACGAGCCCATGAATGCAACATCAATCATTGCATCAATGAGCGAGTATGCTGGCAAGTGGGTACTCAACCCTGCCCTCTCACCCGATGGTAGCAAGATTGCATTCCAAATTCAAGGCAAGGGCATGTTTGTGTGCAACATAGATGGTACTGAGCTCAAGTCTCTTGGCAAGGGTTCACATGCTACATGGTTGCCCGACAGCAAAAACATCATGGTGACTCAAATCAAGGACAACGGCGATGTATTCACATCAAGCGACATCTACTGTGTAAACATAGCTAACGGCAAGTCAATGTGCATCACTGCCAACACTGATGTAATTCCCGTTACTATGTCAGTATCTCCCGATGGTTCTAAGTTGGCATTTGACAACGATGCCGATGGTTGTATCTATATTATTGACCTCAAATACTGATTGAATCATGAAGAATCTTACTAAATATATGATGGCCGCAGCTATGGGCTGCATGGCAATAAGCGGTTTTGCTCAGTTAAAGCAAGATTGGGGTGACTTCAAGTTGTGGATCGACCCAGGTCACTCTGGACGCGAAAATGCAGGTATGTACAACTACACCGAGGCACAAAAGGTGCTTCGCGTAGGTTTGGCAACTCGTGAATTCCTTTTCAAGCATACCACTGCAAGCGAGAATACTATTCAAATGACTCGTGACGATGACCAAGACAATGTTTCACTCGAGGAACGCTCTGACATGGCCAACGCATGGGGTGCCGACTTCTTCTACTCAATCCACAGTGATGCAGGCTCAGGCGAGAACACAACCCTGTTCCTCTTTGGTGGTTGGAAAAAGAATGGCGAGTACATCGAGAAGACTCCTACTGGAGGTAAACGCTATGGCGACATCCTGTGTCCCAACCTTACAGGCGTGATGTACAAGACAGGTACTCGTGGCAACTTCTACGATCGTATCTATTACAATGGAGATGTTGCTACTCACGACAACCAATATCCTTATCTGTCAGTTAACCGCCGCACCAATATGGCATCACTGCTTAGCGAGGGTGGTTTCCACACTCATCCCGTCCAGCAGGGTCTTAACATGAACGAGAGTTACAAGCGCCTTGAGGCATTTGGTACAGCTCGTTCAATAATGGAATTCCGCGGCCTCACTCGCCCCAACGATGTACTGCTCGCAGGTGTCGTTACCAATAGTGAAAACGGCGAGGCAATTGACGGCGTAAGCGTAACAGTTAATGGCAAGACTATTGTAACTGATACTTACGAGTCTCTGTTCAAGCAATATGTTCGCAACGCAGGTATCGTTCACAACGGTTTCTTCCTGTTTGAGGACCTCACTCCCGGTCAGGAGTATGAAATCACCTACTCATGCCCCGGTTATGCTCCTAAGACTCAAAAGGTGACAATGAAGAGTGATCCTCAAGGTCTCTCGGGCGACAATGTAACTTGGGGTAACATAGAACTCACAAGCAACGCGCCTGCTATCGTAGCATCTAATAGCGTTCTTGACCCCACTAAGGTTAACACTCGCAACGACATCGTTCTCACATTCTCACGCAACATGGACCGTGCATCGGTAGAGCAAGCATTCTCTATTACAGGTGTTGATCCCGTTGAGCTCAAGTGGACTAACGACCACACACTGCGCATCGTCATCAACAAACTGAAAGAAGATCGCGACTACACAATTACAATTGATGGTGCAGTAGCTAAGAATGTCGAAACTCAGCAATTCCTCGATGGCGACGCCGACGGTCAGGAAGGCGGCAACTACAAGTTTGAGTTCACCACAATTCCCGCCGATGTTGAAGCACCTTATATCACTAGCACTACCCCCGAGGAAGATGCTACCGAGCTTTACACAATGCGTCCCGTAATCCGCGTTGAGTATAACGAGGAACTTGCTTGGAACGAAGACCTCGCAATCGACGCAATCGTAGTTGAGGATGCCGATGGCAAGAAGTATGAAGGTCGTCTTACTCACGAGATTGTGCGTGAGGCATCAGTTCTTCACCTCTATCTCAACGAGGACCTCACTCGTGACATGTGCTACAAGGTAACAGTTAAGGGCGGTTTCGCCGACCTCGCTGGTAACATCAGCGAAAGCAAGACATTCAAGTTCCTGAGCGAGTACCGCACAGTTAAGAGCAGTACTCCTCTCATTGGCGAATACAATGCTAGCGAGTGGTTCACTCCTGGTGGTTCTGGTTCATCTAAGGGCTTCACCGATATGGAGAATCAAACAATGGGCAAGTCTTGCCTCGTAC
>JAGHTV010000410.1 GCA_018065165.1 Candidatus Sodaliphilus fimicaballi
CTACGAGGAGTCAACCGGCGGCCACGAGTGGCGCAACTGGCGAGTCTACCTCACCAAGTTCCTGCCACTGCTGTTCAAGTAACGAAACACGCCGCTGATAAAAGACGAAACACAGCACTCAATGAAACGCAGAGGCCAATGGCACAATTACAGTGCACCTGGCCTCTATATGATTACACTTGTGGTTAATGACCGCAAGCCGCTCCTTGGCACGCTAATTGAGAACAACGGGCAAGCATATATTGAGCACAGCCTGTTGGGAAAGACTATTATCAATGAGGAGATAAACAAGATTTCCCACTTCTACCCAATGGTAGAGGTGTGGAGGCTATGTATCATGCCCGACCACATCCACTTGATACTTAATGTAAAGAACGCGATGCCTGCAGGGAAACACTTGGGCAATGTGGTATACGGTTTCAAGACCGGATGCACCCGGGCACTGTGGAGGATAATGGACGAGGGAAATCCCTCGCCCACACAACCGGGATGCCCCCAGCAAATGCAGCAACATGGCGGTCGCGTTGCAGAAAAGCCCCTGCCAAGAATGAAACATGGCGGTAGTGTTGCAGAAAACACCCAGCAAATGTTACAACATGGTGGTAGTGTTGCAGAAAACAACCAGCAAATGTTACAACATGGCGGTCGCGTTGCCGAGGGTTCTCCCTCGGCCATGAAACCTCTTCTATTTGAAAACGGCTATAACGACAAGATTCTCACGGGTAGAGACCAACTCAATCGCTGGAAAAGATACCTCGATGACAATCCCCGTCGCCTGATGCTCAAGCGGAAACATCCTGACTTGTTCTCCGTGATGCACAATGTAGTGATTGCCGGACGCAGTTGCATGTCGGTGGGCAATCGGTTTCTTCTTGACATTCCAGAAAAAACAGCAGTAATAGTTCATCGTCGCAACACACGCGATGAGTTTCTTGCCATGCGAGAACAATGGTTGGCAACCGGTGAGAATGGCGGAGTACTGGTGAGTGCCACAATAGCACCACGAGAAAAAGAAGTTTTGCGTGAAGCTATGAACCGTGGATACAAAATCATTTTGTTACGTGAGAACGGCTTTCCACAATTATACAAACCCTCAGGCGAAAAATTTGAGGCATGCACTCGTGGTCAACTGCTAGAAATTAGTCCATGGCAATATCACATGGAGCGACAGCAAATCTCACGCAGCCAGTGCTTAGAATTAAATAAACTAGCACAGCTCATTGCTCAGGAGTAATTCCTTACCTGCAAAGAGGGAATGATAGCAAGTGCCGTGTGGCGACTGGTAGAGGTGGAACCGGGTGGCTTCGCGGTCGCGGCCCCATGTGTGCATGGGTATGAAGTGACGCGTGGGTATTGCCTCTAGGTAGAGGCGGGCGCCCAGGGCAAAGTCTCCGCCTATATTGGGGATAACGGGGAACATGGCCAAATCTACACCCTCGCCGGAATAACACCCAGAGTGCTCTGACGTTTTTTTTACATATTTCTCTATTGTCCTCAGGATGACGTTAAAGTCGCCAAGTGCCTTTTTCTTGCCTTGCTCGCCCTGCTCTTGCTCGAAGTGCCAGCAATTGTAGTCGCCAGCATGAAAGATGCGACGACCATCAACATCGACCATGAAGCACACGCCCACATCGGTAGAGTTGAATGCATGCACATGAACACAACCATCGTCAAAGTCCTCGTCGTGATGGAGGAATGTGAACGGATAAGCGGCTAAATCTAGCGAGCGACCCAGCTTGCGACGGCACTCGTTGGCTATCACATATCGCTCAATGTTATATAGTCCTTTCCACTGGAATATGTCGTAATTGAGATGATCGCGGTGACTGTGTGACACAAAAACATAGACTTTGCTCGCCCGCTCAAGGATGGCGGGCAAGACGCAATGCTCGTCGGTATAATAGTCAAAGACGAGCGTTGCACCATCGCACTCGATGGCAAATCCACTATGTCCTATACAAGTTACCCTCACAGTTTCATAGTTAATGCAATGCGTTGACGCTCAACATCGACCGAAACGACACGCACACGCACATGCTGATTGACGCGAACCACCTTGGCAGGATTGTCAACTCGCTTGTGGGCAAGTTGTGAAACATGAACAAGTCCTTCCTTGTGTACGCCTATATCGACAAAGGCTCCAAACTGTGTCACATTGGTAACAATGCCATTTAGTTCCATACCCTCACGCAGGTCCTCGATAGTGTTGACATTGTCGTCAAACTCAATCTCGCTCACTTGCTCGCGTGGGTCACGGCCTGGTTTTTCGAGCTCGTGCATAATGTCGACAAGTGTGGGCATACCCACATCGCCAGCAACATAGCGACCTAGGTCAATCTTGTCGCGTTGCTCCTTTCCCTTAATAAGTTGAGCCACAGTGCAGCCACAGTCCTTTGCCATCTTCTCGACAAGGGTGTAACGCTCGGGGTGAACAGCCGAGTTGTCGAGCGG
>JAGHTV010000098.1 GCA_018065165.1 Candidatus Sodaliphilus fimicaballi
TAACCCAATAACCCATTAACCCATTAACCCATTAACCCATTAACCTCTTACCATTACCCTTTACGAGCGGCAATCCAGTTGCGGGCGTTGACAAAGGCCTCGATCCATGGAGTTACCTCGTCCTGCTTGTGACTCTGGGGATACCATGCACACTGCCAGGGGAAGATAGCACGCTCCAGGTGGGGCATCATTGCCAGGTGACGGCCGTCGGCGCTTGCGATGCCGGCGATGCCGCGGGGAGAACCGTTGGGGTTGCCGGGATAGCTCTTGTAGCTGTACTGAGCCACGATGTTGTACTTGTCGGTACCCTCAGGCAGGTTGAACTTGCCCTCGCCGTGAGCTACCCAGATGCCAAGACGGCTTCCGCTCAGTGACTTGAACATTACTGAGTTGTTCTCGGGAATTGTCAGGTTGACGAATGCGCTCTCAAACTTGTGAGAGTTGTTGTGGTCCATGTGAGGTTGTGATGTACACTCGGGGTTGAGCAGGTTCATCTCAATCATTACCTGGCAACCGTTGCATATACCCAGACTGAGGGTGTCCTTACGAGCGTAGAAACGCTCCAGAGCCTTCTTGGCGTTCTCGTTCCATACGAAACCGCTTGCCCAGCCCTTGGCGCTGCCCAGAACGTCGCTATTAGAGAAACCGCCGCAGAAGACGATCATATTCACGTCGTCCAGTGTCTCACGGCCGCTCATCAAGTCGGTCATGTGCACATCCTTAACGTCGAAGCCTGCATAGTACAGTGAGTAAGCCATCTCGCGGTCGCCATTCACACCCTTCTCGCGGATGATAGCGGCCTTGATGCCTGTGCGCTCGTGGCGACTGCCAGTGATGCCCAGGTCGGCAGCACGGCCAGTGAAGCCCTTGGGCAGACGCAGACGCAGAGGTTGCTTCTTGTAGTTCTCGAAGCGGTCCTGTGCCCAGCGGCCACCGCTCTGTGCGCGGTCGAGCAGGTAAGACGACTTGTACCATACATCGCGCAGGTGGTCGATGAAGAACATGTATTGCTCGCCATCGTGGCTCACGGTAACGGTGCGTTCGCTCTGAGGCTGACCGATGAATACAAATTTAACGCCGGCAGCAGCGAGGATACGCTCTACCTTGCTCTGCTTGCCGGGAGCTACCTGGATAACCAGTGCAGGATTCTCAGCGAAGAGAACCTTAACGAGGTCGGTGCCCAGTGCATCGAGGTTCAGGTCGAGACCGCCGTTTACGTTGGCAAATGTCATCTCGAGCAGGGTAGTGATAAGACCACCGGCCGAGATATCGTGCGCTGCGAGCAGCAGACCCTTAGCTACGAGTTCCTGAACAGCGTTGAATGCTGCCTTAACAACCTCAGCGCTTGCCATGGGAGCCTTGTCGCCCACCTGACCCAGTGACTGTGCCAGTGCCGAGCCGCCCAGTTGCAGGTCGCTGCCACTGAAGTCAACATAGTACAGGCCACTCTTCACGTTTTGCAGTACGGGCGAAACGGTCTTCTTCACATCGGCAACCTCACCAGCAGCACTGATGATTACTGTACCGGGAGCAACAACCTTCTTGTTGCCATATTTTTGTGTCATTGACAAGCTGTCCTTACCAGTGGGGATGTTGATGCCCAGTGCGCATGCCATGTCGCTACATGCCTTAACGGCGCTGTACAGGCGTGCGTCCTCGCCCTTGTTGCGGCAGGGCCACATCCAGTTGGCACTCAGCGATACGGTCTTGAGACCGTCCTTGAGGTTTGCACCCACAAGGTTGGTGAGTGACTCAACGATTGAGAGTACCGAGCCTGCAGCGGGATCGATGAGGGCTGCCTGAGGCGCGTGACCTATTGATGTTGCGATACCTGCGTTGCCGGTGTAGTCGAGTGCTACAACACCACAGTCGCTAAGTGGCAGCTGAATCTCACCCTGCATTGCTGGCGTGCAATGCGGCCAGTGACTGAACGGTCCACCTTATTAGTAAGCCAGTCCTTACAAGCCACAGCCTCAAGCTGCAGCACGTTCTCCAGGTACTGGTCGATGAGTTTCTTGTCGGTCTTGACAGCCTTGTGCTTCTTGGTCACTGTCTCGTCAACCATAACGGTCTTGGGAGAGCTGCCAAACATATCCTTCATGCCCAGGTCGATGGGCTTAACGCCATCCTTCTGCTCAAAGACGAAGCGGTCGTCGCCTGTAGTCTCGCCCACAACATACATGGGGGCACGCTCACGCTCGGCGATGCGGGCAATGTGGTCGATGTTCTTCTGGTCAACAACCATACCCATGCGCTCCTGTGACTCGTTGCCTATGATTTCCTTTGACGACAGTGTGGGGTCGCCCACGGGAAGCTGGCTCATGTCGATGCGACCGCCGGTTTCCTCAACGAGCTCTGAGAGGGCATTGAGGTGACCGCCTGCACCGTGGTCGTGGATTGACACGATGGGGTTCTCGTCGGCCTCGGCAAGAGCACGTATCACGTTAGAGACACGCTTCTGCATCTCGGGGTTGGCACGCTGAACGGCGTTGAGCTCGATAGAGTTGTCATACTGGCCGGTGTTTACGCTCGATACTGCGCCACCACCCATACCGATGCGGTAGTTGTCACCACCCATGAGCACCACCTTCTCGCCAGCTACGGGATGACCCTTGAGGGCGTCGCGTGAGTTAGCGAAGCCTACACCGCCGGCAAGCATGATAACCTTGTCGTAAGCATAGGGAACGGTGTCCTCGT
>JAGHTV010000254.1 GCA_018065165.1 Candidatus Sodaliphilus fimicaballi
CTACGAGAAACTTGGCACTCTGGGCATAGATGCCTGGTGGATGGACGCTTCAGAGCTTAACATACGCGACTGCACCGACCTTGCTTACCGCAAACTGCTGTGCGGCCCCACCAAGCTGGGCTCGAGCGACGAGTATTTCAACGCCTATTCTATCGTCAATGCCGAGGCTATCTACGACGGCCAGCGCGGCTACGAGACGGCTATTGAAAACGAGAAGGCATGCAAGGACGATTCGCAGTGGCTGCAAGACAATGCCCAGTGGAACCCGAACGGATACGGCAACCAGTTCTCGCCCGAGAACCAGCGCGTATTTCTGCTCACACGCAACGGTTTCCTCTCAGAGCAACGCTACTCAACGGCAACCTGGTCGGGCGACATAGGCACCCGCTGGGAGGACATGAAGGCACAGATTACCGCGGGCCTCAACTTCTCAATATCAGGCATTCCCTACTGGAGTCAGGACATAGGCGGCTTCTCGGTAGAGCACCGCTACGAGGCAGCTCAGCACCAGTTTGACAACGACGGTACAGTTAACGAGGACCTCGAGGAGTGGCGCGAGCTCAACACACGCTGGCACGAGTGGGGCATGTGGACTCCGCTGTATCGTACCCACGGCCAGTTCCCCTATCGTGAGCCGTGGAACATCGCTCCCGAGGGTACACCGGCCTACAACGTCATCGCCAGCCACCTCGACATGCGTTATCGCCTCATGCCTTACATCTACTCGCTGGCGGCGCGCGTCCACTTTAGCGACTACACCATCATGCGTCCGCTGGTGATGGACTTCGGGCACGACTCACAAGTCAACAACATAGGCTACCAGTACATGTTTGGCCCCAGTTTCATGGTATGTCCCGTCTATACCTACAAGGCTCGCCAGCGCGAGGTATATTTCCCCAAGGACAACTGCTGGTATGACCTGCACACAGGAGCTCTGGCATCGCGTGGCGGCGAGACCATCACAGCCCAGGCTCCCTACGAGAGCATACCAGTGTATGTGCGTGGTGGCAGTATCGTCCCCTACGGCATGAAGCAAGAACACACCGATCAGCAGCCAGACCGTGTCATCACGCTGTATGTATATGGCGGCAAGGATGGCGAGTTTACCCTCTACGAGGATGAGGGCACCAACTACGGCTACGAGGTAGGTCGCTATGCCACAATCCCGATGACGTGGGACAACGCACGCCACACTCTCACCATTGGCAAGCGTCAAGGCACATTCCCCGGCATGCTGCAGACTCGCTCATTCAACATAGTCTTTGTCAACGCCACCAACGCTCAGGGCTACAACCCCGATACCCGTGGCAAGAAAGTAACCTACAAAGGCCAGGAAATTAAGGTAAAACTATAACGACAATAGTATAGTATAAATAATAATGGCCTGCCAGCTGGCAGGCCATTATTATTTATACTATACTATTG
>JAGHTV010000283.1 GCA_018065165.1 Candidatus Sodaliphilus fimicaballi
GATTGCGACTTGTGGCATCGCTCATGCCGACAAGGCGCAAAACATCTCCAACTACATAAATGCCACATATCCTTGCTCGGTGACTAATGTTGAGGTAACTGCCGATAAAGTGATAATCAACGGCATTTGCCCCGCCGACGGCCAGTATGCACTAGTCGAGGTAACTCCAGCTGAGGACGTGACCGAGGCTGCAGAGTTTCGCCTGCAAGAACCCATCAGCACCAACCAGTCTTTTACAATAACCGTTGACCGCAAGGTTACATATGACGGCATAGGTTATGACCGCATATTCTCTCGCTGGGCCATCGTTGAGACATCGACAGGCAGTAATGTGCTAGCATCACACGCTCGATATGCCGACTCTACCCCTATCCTATCGTCGCCCGCCGAACTCAAACCAGCTACTAAAAAAGGCGTGGGTGCGGGCCTGGGACAAGTGTACATGAATGACCTGGTTGAACTGGGAGCAAAGAACATCACATGCAATATGGTGATGAACTGGTACATCGCTAAGTCGCCCATTTATGCCAAGAACATTGAGTATGTGTACAATGGACAGAAGTATTACCTCAATGGTGACGAAATAGCATCGTGGGACTGGCATCTGTCATTCTATGAACAGCACGGCATAGCAGTGAGTGCAATCGTGCTCATCACGCCCAACTCGGTAGACAGCTCATTGTCGAAGGTATTCTGCCATCCCGAGAACAACGGCGGCAACTACACTATGCCCAACATGACCACCATGGAAAGCATCAACGCCTATGCTGCTGTGCTCGAATACTTTGCCAGCCGTTACAACGGCAGCGGGCACGGACGCATCAATCACTGGATAATGCATAACGAGGTGGACATGGGCACTACATGGACCAACATGGGCACACAGCCCGAGATGGTATATACCAATGAATACCTGAAGTCGATGCGCCTGTGCTACAACATCGTACGCCAGTATGACCAGCATGCGTCAATCATGGGTTCGTTTACACACAACTGGACAACGACAAGCGGTGGCAACTATCCCACCAAGACTATGCTTGAGCACATGGTGGCAATGTCAAAG